>DATHPV010000094.1:0-7879 GCA_035483495.1 Puia sp. | reverse complement strand
TCGGCCTGAGTGGTGGCGTGGACAGTACTTATGTTGCCTGGCTTGCAAAGCAATATGGTTTAAGACCGCTTGCGGTGCATCTGGACAATGGATGGGATTCTGAACTGGCTGTCAGGAACGTAGAAAATATTATCACACGTTGTGGTTTTGATTTATTCAGTCTGGTAATTGACTGGGAAGAATTTCGGGATATCCAGCTGGCTTATTTATATGCATCCGTGGTAGATATTGAGGTGGTTTCGGACCATGCCATATTTGCATCAATGTATAAACTGGCGAAGGAACACAATACGGGATATATTATCAGCGGCACAAATATCGTTACCGAATTTATAATGCCTCCTTCCTGGCTCTACGATAAAATGGACTATGCGAACCTGAAGGATATTCATTCCAGATTTGGCAAAAAAAAACTTGGTACTTACCCTTACTTCGATTTCAGAAAACACGTTTATTATAGTGCGGTACTTCGGTTAAGTCCGATATCCATCCTGAATTATGTTCCTTATAATAAGAAAGAAGTGAAGGAAGTTATTAAGAAAGAACTCGACTGGCGCGACTATGGCGGGAAACATTATGAATCCCAGTTCACCAAGTTTTACCAGGCTTATATACTTCCGGAGAAATTTCATATTGACAAAAGAAAAGCGCATCTTTCTACACTGATATGTTCCGGTCAAATGACAAAACCGGAAGCAATCCTGGAATTGGAGAAACCGCTCTATGATCCCGCGCAGTTGAAGTCTGACAAAGAATACGTGATGAAAAAATTCGGATTGAGTCCGGAAGAATTTGAGAAGATCATGCACTTACCTGTTCAAAAGCACGGAGTTTTTAAATCAGACAGGAAAATGAAAGAACGTTATATGAATATGCTGATCCGGACTGCACCTGTACGTAAGACAATCAAAAAAATACTTGGCAGATGAGCACTGCATTTAAGTTTGGAATTGTAGGATGCGGCAGGATTGCCCAGCGGCACGCGGAACATATTGCCAAAGCAGGAATATTATCCGCCGTTTCTGATATCGATCCGGCAAAGGCAACGTCGCTGGCTGAGAAATATAAGATTCCCGCATTTGAGAGTCTGGAAGATATGCTCGCAGCGAATCCGGATCTGGATGTTGTTTCTGTTTGCACACCCAACGGACTGCATGCGGAGCACAGCATAACGGCCCTGAAAGCAGGTAAACATGTATTGTGCGAAAAACCAATGGCGTTGTCGGTGAAGGATTGTTCAGCCATGATCCATGAAGCCGAAAGAGCCAACAGGAGATTGTTTATCGTTAAACAAAACAGATTCAATCCGCCGGTCATGGCTGTAAAAGATCTCATTGATCAGGGCAAACTGGGAAATATTAATAGTGTGCAGCTGAATTGCTTCTGGAACCGGAACGCAGAATATTATAAAAATTCGTGGAAGGGAACGAAAGACCTTGATGGCGGAACCCTGTACACTCAATTCAGTCATTTTATTGACCTGCTTTATTGGTTCCTGGGAGATGTGGAATCCCTGGATGCCTTCACAGGAAATTTTGATCACAAAGGATTAATCGAATTTGAAGATACAGGCGTAGTGATCCTTAAATTTCTTTCGGGTGCCATTGGTACCATCAACTACACCGTGAATGCATATAAAAAAAATATGGAGGGATCGCTGACCATTTTTGCAGAGAAGGGTACAGTTAAAATCGGCGGTCAATACCTGAACGAACTGGAATACCAGAGCCTGGAAGGAGCACCTATAACCAATCTGCCTCCCGGAAATCCTCCAAATAACTACGGACAGTATTTTGGATCCATGTCCAATCACGACAAAGTTTATCAGAATCTGGTGGACGTATTGAGCGGCAAGGCGGCGATTGCAACCAGTGGTATGGAAGGATTGAAAACGGTGGAAATTATTGAGAAGATTTATAAATCTGCGGTTGCGCAGGGATGATGGATTTCAATCAACTTAAGAAAAACCTGAAGAAGGACTATTCCGGATTTAAATCCATTCCGGTTGCGTTGCTTTCTGATTCTGCCAGTCAGCTCCTGGCACAAGCCATTTGCGGATATGGTTATGAGGTAAAAATTCATTTTGATTTATACGAGGCAGACTACCAGCAGGTGGATGCCCAGATATATAATAAGCAGTCTGATTTATACAAAAAGAATCCGGCTTTTGTAATTATTCATCAAAGTTCGGAACATCTGTTAAAAACATTTTACGATTGCCCGCTGGCAGACCGGAGTTTATTCGCGGAAGATCAATTGAAAATAATTTCTGAACGATACAGGGCGATTTCATCCGGCATGCCATCGAGAGTACTGGTAAATATGTTTATTGAACTGGACGATGGTGTATTCGGAAATTATGCGGTAAAGGAGGAAACCTCCTTTTTGTACCAGGTCCGTAAATTGAACATGCTACTCATGGATCTTGCCAGGCAAAATCCCGGCCTCTTTATTTATGACCTGGCTTCTCTCCAGGGAAAATCTGGATACGCGAATATTTTCGATCCAAAAATGTATTACCAGGCTGATCTGGTATTTAGTCTGGATTTTCTGGTTCCGGTTGCGAAATCCATAACAGATATTATTCTTGCCATTACAGGAAGTTTTAAAAAAGCAATCGTAACGGATCTCGATAATACTTTATGGGGAGGGACCATTGGTGATGACGGAGTGGAAGGAATTGAAATTGGTACTTTGGGAATAGGTAAGTTTTATTCCGAGTTTCAGCGATGGCTGAAAGAACTCAAGTACCGGGGCATCCTGATTGCGGTTTGCAGCAAGAATACGGAAGCAATCGCAAAAGAGCCTTTTACCAATCATCCGGACATGGTACTTCAACTGGATGATATTGCAGTTTTTGTCGCTAACTGGGAAACCAAGGTGGAGAATATCCGATATATTCAGTCGGTATTAAATATTGGAATGGATTCCATGGTTTTTATAGATGATAATCCATTTGAAAGAGAAATGGTGAAATCAGCAATCCCTGAAATTCTTGTTCCAACCTTACCCGAAGACCCGGTAGAATGGCTGGTTTATCTGCGTGGATTAAATTTATTTGAGACCGCTTCTTATACAGAAGAGGACCAGGTGCGTACAACACAATACCAGGTGGAACAGAAAAGGGAAAACTTACAACAAAGGTTTGCAAACGAACAGGAATTTCTGGAGAGCCTGGACATGGTTGCGGTAGTTGGTCCATTCGACCGGTTCAGCATTCCGCGCATTGCACAGTTATCCCAGAGATCGAATCAATTTAATCTGAGGACGGTCAGGTATACGGAAGAACAGGTTGCTTCGATCAGCAGTTCGCCTGAATTCCTGACGCTTTCATTTACGCTGGATGACAGATTCGGGAAATATGGATTGATTAGCGCTGTGATTTTACAGGCCCTCAGTGAAAACGAAATTTTCATCGACACCTGGATCATGAGTTGCAGGGTGTTGAAGCGGGGCATGGAAAACCTGACTTTGAACAATATTGTAAAGCTGGCCGAACAAAAGGGCTATAAAATAATTACAGGAGAATATATTCCAACGAAAAAAAATGAAATCGTAAAAAATCATTTCCGGGACCTGGGATTTGATTTTGTAAATAACAAATGGGTGATGGAGGTTTCGGCATACCGTGAAAGACCTGTACCTATAAGAATACTGAAAAGCTCAGGCGAAAAAATACAAATAAAATAATGGATGCTATTTTAGAACAGGTGGAATCTATTTTCAGGGATGTACTGGACAACGATAAAATCAAACTGGATAAATCCAGTTCCGCGCAAAATATAGATGACTGGGATTCCCTGAATCATATACAGCTGGTAGTAGCCATTGAGAAACATTTCCGTATAAAATTTCCAACATTAGAAATTCAAAAATGGAAAAACGTGGGTGACATGTGTGAAAGCATCCGGGCAAAATTACCTGCCAATAGTTGAATGATGCATCCTGCAATTCATTTGACATTTCATCATATGGGTTGCCTGACGAAGGACCTGGACGATACACTGGATTTGTATTTGAACATATTAAATTTCAATAAAGTTTCGGAACCCGTTACGATTGCAAGCCAGCAGGTCAAAGTCTGCTTTGTTCAACCGGCAGCTGGTCCGCTTATCGAGCTGATACAACCGATTGGAAATAATAAGACGCTCAATAAAATTCTCGACTCAGGTAATCCTTATTATCATATTGGATATACGACGAGGAATATGGACGCAACCGTTGAACAATTGCTGGGATCCGGATTTTATATGGTGAATCGTTTTTTGTCGGAGGCGTTCGAAAACAGGGAATGTGTTTTTTTATATACCCCGGAAATGCAATTGATAGAATTAATAGAAACGCCGGATGTTATTTAACTCTTTGGAATTTTTAGTCTTTTTCGTTTTTGTAACGAGCCTGTACTTTGCGCTGCCGCATAAATACAGGTGGCTTTTATTATTACTGGCCTCCTGTTTTTTTTACATGTACTTTAAGGTCATTTATATTCTCATACTGGGATTTACGATTGTTATTGACTACTATGCCGGCATTCTTATTGAAAATGAGCAGGAACAAAAGAAAAAAGGAAGGTTTTTATTATTGAGTATCATCGCCAATGTGGGTGTACTGGCCGTATTCAAATACTACAATTTTTTGAATTCACAGATATCCGGCCTTGCCACATTATTCGGATACACCAACAGAATTCCATTCCTGAAAATTTTATTACCCATCGGATTATCGTTCCATACTTTCCAGGCAATGAGTTATACCATTGAGGTGTACCGGGGAAACCAAAAAGCCGAACGTCATTTTGGAATTTATGCCTTATATGTTATGTTCTATCCGCAACTGGTGGCTGGTCCCATAGAAAGGCCACAGCATATGCTGCACCAGTTCAGGGAGCGGGTTCATTTCGACTACGATGATTTTTTTTATGGGCTGAAAAGAATTTTATGGGGACTATTTAAGAAAGTAGTCATTGCCGATCGGCTGGCAGTGATGGTTGATTATGTATATAAGGATCCGACGGGGTTTCATGGATTATCCATGATCATAACCGCGATCCTCTTTGCTTTTCAGATTTATTGTGATTTTTCCGGCTACTCTGATATCGCAGTAGGAACCGCCAGGATCATGGGCATCCGGCTGATGGAAAATTTTAATTTTCCTTTCCGAAGTAAAAATATTACCGAGTTCTGGCGAAGATGGCATATTTCACTTTATTCCTGGTTCAACGATTATTTGTTTACACCGCTGATGATCAGCAAACGCAATTGGGGAATTTACGGGATTGTTTTCGCCATCATATGCACGTTTGCGGTAAGTGGATTATGGCACGGAGCAGCCTATACTTTTATTATTTTTGGTTTATTACACGGTATTGCCGTGGCTTTCGAATTCGTCGTAAAAAAACAGAGGAAGCGAATAAGTAAGAAACTGCCTTCGTCTGTTTACAATGGCGGCAGCCTGGTACTTACATTTATTTATTTATGTCTGACATGGATATTTTTCAGATCCGGCAGTTTTTCCCAGGCATTACTGGTGATAAAAAATATTTTTACTCCCGACGGGGAGGGACATTATTTTAATTTGAAAGAACCGGGTGTTCATGGTTTGCCACCGACTTATCTGGGTCTTGCCCTCTGGCAGTTCATTCTCTGCCTGTTGCTGATTCCGATGCTGATTATTTGTGAATGGCTCATTCAGTTTGATAATGTGAACAGGTTTTCGGGATTTCCCGTTTATTTAAAATGGGGAGCTTATTATTTAATGATTCTCTTTATACTGGTCCTGGGTGTCTTTGATACCCGACAATTTATTTATTTTCAGTTTTGAGAAAAAGCAATAAAAATTACGGACTGGTTGTTTTGATATTTTCCCTGACGGGGATATTTCTATTATGGCTGATCACTTTTATCATTGATTTTGGAGTAAAACATTCTGATGATACCCAGGTTGGTGTTGTAAACAGGATAATGGATCATCAAATCGATCCGCAGATTATCGCGTTTGGTGCTTCTGCGGGAGAAGTAAGTATCGATCCGGAGATTATTCAAAAGAGAACCGGGCTGACCTGTTTTAACAGCTGCATTAACGGTACAAGGTTTCTGCAATATCAGGGACTGATCAATGAATTCAACGCATATTCCGAAAATAATAAAGTGATGATTCTGAGTGAGTCTTACTTTTCCTTTGAAAAGATTTCTGCCGTAACTTCTATCGAAACCTATCTTCCCCATTTAAATAATGACAATGTATATCATTCATTATTTATGATTCAACCCGACCTGACCTGGAAGTGTAAATACATACCTTTTTATAAATATATAGCTGCCACACATATTTATTATAAAAATGCGGCGATCGGTTGGAACAACTTCCTGCATCACCGTTCGTATAGCGGCCTGGGTTATTTTCCTGTGGACCGAAATTGGGAACCGGATGCGGACGCTACCATTGAGTCCATGGGCAGGTTTGTAATTACATTCGATCCGGTTATCATCGATCAATATATCAAAGTAATCAGAAATGCTGAAAGCAGAAACAGGAAAGTGGTTATCCTGCTTACTCCGGAATTCAGTGAAATGTTAGAAAAAGTGACAGATATCAATCCCCTGCGCGCAAAACTTGATTCTATTGCGACTGTAACAAAGGCAGTGTTCCTGGATTTTACAACGCAGCCTATTTGTAAAGATAAAACGATGTTTTACAACAGCATTCACCTGAATGAAACGGGATCTAAAATATTCAGCGCTATTTTAGCGGATAGTCTTAAGAAAATAGTTTATGGAACCAGATAATCTAAAATTTTCATTTTTCTAATGGACCCTAAATTATATAAAGCGTCAATACAGGATGTAATATTTGGCAGGGATGTTAAGGTTGTAGAACCGGTGAACCTGTACGGATGCAGTATTGGTGAGGAATGTTTTATCGGTCCGTTTACTGAAATTCAGAAAGGAGCAGTAGTTGGTAAACGTTGCAAGATTCAATCGCATTCATTTATTTGTGATCTGGTAACGATTGGTGACGATTGTTTTATAGGTCACGGAGTGTTTTTCATTAATGATTTGTTTCAGGAAGGCGGACCTGCGCGCGGTGACCGCGCCAAGTATAAGACCACTAAAATCGGTAATAATGTTTCTATTGGATCCAACGCAACCATATTACCTGTAACTATTGCAGATCATACCGTGATCGGAGCAGGAGCGGTTGTGACAAAAGATATTTCTGAGCCGGGCATTTATGCCGGCAATCCCGCTAAACTCATTCGTACCATTCCCAAAAAATAGTTCATGCGAATTCCATTCGTAGATTTAAAAGCGCAATATCATTCCATCAAAAACGAAATTGACGGAGCCATTGCATCTGTTATAAAAGACACCGCATTTATAGGAGGTCCTTTTGTGAAAACATTTGAAAATGATTTTGCCAAAGCTTATGGTGTGAAGCACGTTATTGCCTGTGCAAATGGAACGGACTCACTTTATATCTTGATGAAAATGCTCGGCATCGGAAAAGGTGATGAAGTGATTACAGTCGCTAACAGCTGGATCTCCAGTTCGGAAACGATTACACAAACAGGAGCGAAACCTGTTTTTGTGGATGCCCATCCTCAATTCTACAGTATGGATGAAACCCTGCTGGAATCGAAAATCAATTCGCGTACAAAAGCTGTTATAGCCGTGCATTTACAGGGTCAGGTATGTGAGATAGAAAAGATAAAAACGATCTGTGACAGGCATGGGATCGCATTGATTGAAGATTGCGCCCAATCTCATTTTTCAGAATATAAAGGTAAGAGAGCGGGTCTTTTCGGAATAGCGGCTTCGTTTAGTTTTTACCCGGGTAAGAATCTCGGCGCTTATGGCGACGCGGGTTGTATGATCACGAA
>DATHPV010000093.1:0-6128 GCA_035483495.1 Puia sp. | reverse complement strand
CGAACGATTGTCTTCGTGCTGATTTGCGGATTGACAGTCGCGTTTTTGGGGTACATCACAAATACCGAAATGATCGGTTCCGGAAAAAATATAATGACTCGGGTTCTATTTACTTCTGACAAGTACCTTGCCTGGTATGCTCCACTCGTACGAATGACCGGATCCATTTTTTCATTTGGTACAGGTGCTGCAGGAGGAGTGTTTGCCCCCGCACTTAGTTCAGGTGCGTGTATTGGCTCTGTGTTATCCGGCTGGATGAGTTTATCAGATTCAAATACCAATGTACTCATACTTGCGGGCATGGTGGGCTTTCTGACCGGAATCACCCGAACTCCCTTTACATCTTCCATTATTGTATTGGAGATGACCGATCGCCATAATCTGATCTTTTATCTCATGCTGGCAGGAATAGTTGCCAGTATGGTGTCCCTGTTGGTTGACAAACACTCATTGTACGACAGGCTAAAAGTTCGTTATCTGCGGGAAATTGAACGGGAAAATATCACATAAACCAGTACAGATTCATAAATACGGTTTTTGAAAGTCAGCATTTCCACACTCTCATACTCCCATACTCCCATACTTTTTTTCACTACCTTCGCGGCTCCTCAAAAATGGAGAGAATCGGCATGAAGAACATCCGGAATTTTTGCATTATTGCTCATATAGATCATGGAAAATCAACCCTGGCAGATCGCCTGTTACAGGTTACACATACCATTAGTGACCGGGAAATGATGGATCAGGTGTTGGACGACATGGATCTCGAGCGTGAAAAAGGTATTACGATCAAAAGTCACGCTATACAAATCAATTATACGCTGAAAGGTCAGGAATATGTTTTGAATCTGATAGATACACCAGGGCATGTGGATTTCTCTTATGAAGTGAGTCGCGCATTGGCTGCCTGTGAGGGAGTATTACTACTTGTAGATGCATCTCAGGGCATACAGGCCCAAACCATTTCAAACCTTTACCTGGCTATAGAAAATGACCTGGAAATTATTCCGGTGATCAATAAAATTGATATGGATGGTGCTATGGTGGAAGAAGTTACTGATCAGATTGTCGACCTGATTGGATGTAAGAGAGAATCCATTTTATTGGCAAGCGCAAGAACAGGCCTCGGCGTAGACGCTATTCTGGAGGCTATCGTGGAAAGAATTCCGGCTCCTGAGGGAAATCCGGACGTTCCACTGCAGGCATTGGTATTTGACAGCGTATTCAATTCGTTCCGCGGAATTATTGTTTATTACCGCATCATGAATGGCGTGCTGAAAAAGGGCGACAAAGTACGGTTCGTTTCAACAGGTCAGGAATACCAGGCGGATGAAGTGGGGATTCTCAAACTTGGTCTTGATCCGAAACCGGAAGTTCGGGCAGGCGATGTGGGTTATATCATCACGGGAATAAAAAATGCAAAAGAAGTTAAAGTAGGGGATACGATTACTTTAAGTTCAAACCCGAACCCACAGATGATACAGGGCTTTCAGGAAGTAAAACCCATGGTTTTTGCAGGAATCTTTCCAGTGCTGACGGAAGATTTCGAGGAATTGAGGGAATGCATGGACAAACTCCAGTTAAATGATGCTTCACTGACTTACGAACTTGAAACATCCCAGGCACTTGGATTCGGATTCCGTTGTGGATTTCTCGGAATGCTACACATGGAAATCATCCAGGAAAGACTGGAAAGGGAATTTAATCAGACCGTTATTACAACAGTTCCCAATGTTAGTTTCATTGCTTACTCCACCCGGGGGGAGATAATTCAGGTCAATAATCCAACTGAAATGCCTGATCCCACACGTACGGAAAGAATCGAAGAACCCTTTATTAATGCTCAGATCATTACGAAGCCGGAATATATTGGAAACATCATTACTTTATGTTTAGGAAAGCGTGGTATACTGTTGAATCAGAATTATTTAACACCAACACGCGTAGAACTTCATTTTGAAATGCCACTCACTGAGATCGTTTTTGATTTCTATGACAAGCTGAAAAGTCAAACACGTGGTTATGCTTCCTTCGACTATCATCCAATTGAATATCGTGAAAGTGATATAGCAAAAATGGACATATTGCTGAATGGAGAAAAAGTCGACGCGCTGAGTGCATTGATTCATCGCAACAGAGCAGCTGATTTTGGCAGAAAACTATGCGAAAAGTTAAAGGAACTTCTTCCGCGCCAGCAATTCCAGATTGCCATTCAGGCTGCTATTGGGTCAAAAGTTATCGCCAGGGAAACAATCAGCGCACTTCGAAAAGATGTAACTGCTAAATGTTACGGGGGAGATATTTCCAGAAAGAGAAAACTTCTGGAGAAACAAAAAGAAGGAAAGAAGCGTATGCGCCAGGTGGGTAATGTTGAAATTCCTCAGGAGGCCTTCCTCGCAGTTTTGAAGCTCGATGAATAGAACTAGTGTGAGAGTGTGAGAGTGTGAGAGTGTGAGAGTGACAATCAGACTCTCACACTCTCACACTTGTTTCAGTTCGCTTTCTTCTTATTCTTGTCAGATTGTTGCTTTAGAAGCTCCTCATTTATCCCTCCATCGTCGTTTAGAATCTTTTTGTCAGTAGGAAACTGACCGTCCTGCAACGCTGTATTGAAAACTTTGGTAACATGCAACCAACGGCCATTTTGCCAGGTAAATCCTTCATAATCTCCGTCGGGTACATATGTTTCTTTGCGATTGGGTTCTTCCGATTCGGAAATGAGATGATCATATATGATCATATTCAAAGTAGTATCATAGTTAAAAGAAGCCACCGCCTCTTTTTTATATTCTATATAAAATCTGGACGCTTTGTAAGGGACTGCCTTCGCAGAGTCATCTTTAAAAGAAAAATATGGTCCTCCAAACACAGGTTGCCCCTGCTCGTTAAAAGTAAGTACCTCCATCCACTTTTTATTGCTGTTCACCGTAAAGTCATCAAAACCCAATAACGTATAGAAATTCTCACCGTTATATTTTTTCTGAATGATTCGATAATAAATGGCGCCAATCCAATTGTTTGGTCCACGAACTGAATCCGCAGGCTTTGGGGTAAATGTTGAATAATCATGCAACGGAAATAATTTTAATGAACCGTCTGCAGTTCTCATTTGAATGGCCCCACGTTGAAAATATTGATAATCATCTTCTTTTATTTGCCATGTAAATATGCGAAAACTGCTGTCCGGTGCATATAGTCTTGAAATGGATTGCAGGGAATCAAAAGGGAAATAAAATGAGTTTGGAATTTTTAAGCTCCTTACTAGTAATCTTATAAAAAAACTGTCCGCTCTGAATCGCTGATTCGCTTCAGGCGCATTTACTATTTGAAAAGAAAAAGGCACCAGAGAGTCCTGTTGTTTTTCCAGTTGGGACTTTTGTGCAGTACTGATATATTTTGCCGATACGAACTGTGCCTGACAAGTCGTGAAATTTAGAAACGTTGGTACAAAAAATAAAAAAATATACTTTTTCAGGGTCATGGATATCTTATATTTCCACACACAATTTACAAGTAAGATTTGCAACTACTGGCAAATGAAGCATTTCTTTCAAAATTTTATGATTTTCGAAGAGCAATAGAGAAATCTTCCAGATTGTTAAAGTGAAGATCTATGTCTTTATCCGGCAGTTCCTGCTCAGGTTTAGTTGTCAGAAGAAAAACGGTTTTCATCCCGGCATTTTTTCCAAATTGCATATCACTGATATTATTTCCAACCATAATTGATTTTTTCAGGTTGATCTCCGGAAAATCCTCAACAGCCTGGAAAGCCATACCGGGATTTGGTTTCCGGCATGAACTTGAAGGTTCTGCATCAAGACAATAATAAATCCTGTCAATTTTACCGCCTTTTTCCAATATCCCTTTGATCATATTTGCATGAATATCTTCCAGATCATCTATGGTCATAAGTGCTTTCGAGACTCCCCGCTGATTAGTAGCCAAAATCAAACGCTGAAACCTTTTATTGAAGTATGCAATGTTTTCAGCTGCTTTCGGATAGAAAATGAATTCGCCCCAATTCCTGACGTAATTTCCCGGATTTTCATAATTGATTACACCATCTCTGTCCAGGAAAAGAGTCCAGCTACTGTCAATTTGAGAAAGATCGAACATATTAATTGTTAAATATGGGAAATGGACGCGGGTAATTCTAACTGAGCTTTATTATAGTCTTCAGGAATTCCGATATCAATAAAGTAAGCATTGGAAATGAATCCCAGAATTTTTCCTTTTTGATAATTCTTTTCAAGATAATCTTTCTCAAAAGAAAAGGCGGCCGGATAAGACCGCTTAATGAAGGATTCTGCGTTAAGCGCATATACGCCGCCGTTAATAAATCCTTTGGCCTGATGTTTTTTTTCACTGAATCCGGTTACTTCCTTTTTTTCATTTATGGATACAGCCCCATAACGATTAAAGTCTGTCATGGACTTTAGAGCAAGCGTACAGTCAGCGTTTTGCTGTTCGTGTAATCTATCCAACTCCGAAAACGAAACGGCAAAAAAAGTGTCGGCGTTCAATACAATGGAATCCCTGCTGGTTATTTGTTTGCAGGCTTTGTAAACCGCACCTCCGGTACCAAGGGGTTCCGTTTCAATGGAGAATGTGTAAGAGTTTTTTGGTAAATATCCCTTTACAAAATCTTCGATCAGTTCAGTTTTATATCCTAATGCGAAAACGAATTTCCTGATTCCTTCCTTTTTAACATAATCCAGCAGATAGGACATAAAAGGCCGTCCTGCAATGGGAGCGAGACTCTTGGGAAGGTCAGGCACAACCTCTTTTAACCGGGTTCCGAGACCGCCTGCCAAAACAATTGCCTCGGTAATCATCTGCTTATAATTTAAAATATTCCTTTTCTACAAGCTCACATATGATATGACCAATCAGGATATGTGATTCCTGTATCCGGGGGGTATCTGATGAGGGAACGTTAAATAAATAGTCGGACAGTGACTTCATTTTTCCACCTGTTTCTCCGGTAAATCCGATCGTGATCAGTTTCTTTATTCTTGCAGCTTCAAACGCCTTCACAATATTTCCCGAATTACCGGAGGTAGATAAACCTATCAGAATATCTCCCTGATTTGATATGCCCCGGATAAGACGGGCATAAATTTCATCGTAGCTGTAGTCATTAGCGACTGCTGTCAGATATGAGGTATTGCAATGCAGGGCTTCTGCCGGTAATGCAAGTCTGTCAGTATAAAAACGTCCTGAAAACTCCGCTGCAAGATGTTGTGCATCTGCTGCGCTGCCTCCATTTCCCGCAAAATAAACACGGTTCCCGTTTTTAAAAGCTTTAACAATTTCCCGAACTGCTTCAATAATATTATTGAGCATCACTTCGTCCAATAATATTTTATTTTTTACACTAAGAGATTCGCTGATAATATTTTTGATACGATCAATCATAAATTAAGTTTATATGGTCCAGGTTGTGAGACCGTGGTCCACAAACTGATAGGATTTGCAATGGCCACCAAATTCATTAATTTTTGCCATCACCTGAAACTTGGTATTTCCCGGACAATAAAATATCATAAATCCACCTCCGCCGGCGCCTGATATCTTACCGCCGGTGGCTCCAACCGATTTTGCTGCCAGGTAAATTTCCTCCATTCTGTCATTGGATATGCCTTCCGCCATAAGCCTCTTTTGCTGATACCCAAAATCCAGGATCTCGCCGATTTCATGTAATCTGCCTTTAAGCAGCGCTTCTTTCATGCGCTGTGATTGTTGTTTAAGCTGGTGCATGGCTTCGATAGAAACGGACTTCTTGTCAAGTACATTCTGGCTTTGCTGTGTAATAATTTTTGCAGATTCTCTGCTCGTTGCAGTGTAATAAAGCAGTAAGTTATTTTCGAGTTCAAATAAATATTGTTGTTTAACCCGGAGGGGATTGACAATTACTTTGTCTTCTCCAAAAAATTCCATATAATTTACACCTCCGAATGTAGCGGCGTATTGATCCTGCCTGCCACCTGCCATTTTCAAGTCCTTCCTTTCTATTTCATAAGCCAGATGTGCAATATCATATTCACCCAATGGCAATTTTAGCATTTCCGTAAAAGCGCCTACAATTGCTACCACCAGGGTGGAAGATGTTCCAAGTCCTGATCCGG
>DATHPV010000092.1:0-3054 GCA_035483495.1 Puia sp. | reverse complement strand
ACATCTTTCATCTTTGCAATTTTGTTTTGAATAATAATAGTAAAGATGGTTGTCGGTTTGACATTGTAATAATACCATCGGGAATTTAAAGTATCAGGGGTTGCGACACCGTTTTCATAAGCATAGAAAACGTGCTGCGCTTTTGTTGAAAGTGTTATTATCGAAGATATTGCGATGAGAATAAATCCTTTCATAAGCTGTTTCTGTAAAGATGAAAAACATGCCAAATTCCATACTTGCAAACACGAAAACATAAGATCCTACCTGCTGGTATTTCCTAACTAGGCGTAATACTTTCACAGATCTGAGAGCTAAGTGCTTTTACTTAGTTATTAATGCAACTTTAAGTTAATCCCTTTGCCTTTTATGATTTCGTTTGCGGGAAGGTTCTTTTGTTTTTCGTATTTTGAACGACGTTAGGGAGAATATTTATAGTCGGGTTGTGTAAAGAGAGGCTGAATTGCATCATTCCTGAAATTTACCCCATGCCCAGGATCGCCATATGTGTTATTTTCTTTTTCTTATTTCTTGATTTTAACTCCTCCGGTCAAACGGTTATTGATCCGGCCGTATGGAAACATATTGACTCGGCCGTTTACTCCGTGAAAAATCTCCAGGACATCCAGATCCAAATACAGAATTTAAAAACAAAGGCTGTCGCTGAACACAACGATGCTGTCCTGGCAAGGTGTCTGGCCGACCTGCTATTGATTAAAGATCAGAAAACAGAAGATTCGCTTTTTTTCAGGAATGCTGCATTTATGGACAGCATACTGAATAATCCCTCATCCTCGGCACTTTTGAAGTCGATCATGCACCTTTTTATCGCCAGGCGAATTTCTTTGTTTGAAAACAATTTTTACTACAGGAATAATAAAAACCTTATCAGGACTGAAAACCCGTCAAGAGAATACGCTTTGATGGATAAGCGGCAGCTTGACAGCATGATTACCGAACATATTGATACATCTATTACCATAAGTAAACAACTGGGTCAACAAAACCTTGATGAATTGCTATGGCTGTCTTCCGATCCACTTATTTTTCTTTTCAGGCCCGATTATACGGATCTGCTATATGGCGAAAGAGTTTTTTTGTTCAAAAACCAACCGGGCAACCCTTCAGAAAAAAACGCCAGCGTGTGGTTATCGGAATCGCAGGATGAGTTTATAAAAAATGGAGCCCAGATAAAAACTTTTAATAAGGACGAGCAAAGACTATTTCAATATTTCCGCGAATGGATTCAATATCACTTCTTAACTAAACCCGAATCTGCTTACTATATTGAAACCCTCGCCAGAAAATATCTTTATCAAAATCTTGTTGAAGATTCCACTAACAAAAAGGCTTATGAAAAATACCTAAACAATCTTCTTGAATCACCTTATCATTCAGTTTCAGGTCATGCTGCTTACCAACTGAGCAAAATCTGGTACGCGGAAGCGGCAAAATATAATCCAAACTCAAATAATTATGTCACAAGGTATAGGATCAGAGTGGCTGCATTCGACAGTGCCTATCGCCTGTACTACAATAAAACGCTGAATCTTATCAGCCGGTTTGAAACCCAACTGGATAGCTTTTCCTATATCAAAACCGACTTACTGAATATGCGGGCAGACATACTGAGTCCCGGTTTAAGTATCAAAACGCAGGATGTTCAAATACCTGACTCTGCTTTCCCGGCGATGTTACAATACAAAAATATCAGCCATCTATATACGCGTATTATTCGTATAAGTTCACAGGATGTTCTGTCACAAAATAAATTGAGCAATATCATCGGGTTCATGAAATTGTCGGCCGTTGCCGAGAAAACCCAATCATTGATCTTACCTGATGACCACCAGTGGCATAATTCCTTTGTGAAGTGGGACCCGCTCCCGGCCGGAAGATATATTATACTGTATTCTGATACCATTATTTCAAATGATCCGGAGAGAATCAATTTCATAGATCTCTCCGTTACTAATCTGGCTGTAATAAATAATGATCAGCGAGTGTTCGTGCTGAACAGATCTACGGGATTTCCGGTAAAAGGTGCAACTGTATTGGTAACGACGAATCAGGAAAAAGGATCCAAAGCCAATTCTATCTCAAGGACGAAAAGACTAACTAAAATTGTAAATGATCAGGGTTATATAGTGCTTCATGAAAAAGATGTTGAAAGCATTGATGTCTATTTTGGAAATGATAGTATAACGGCTTCGGTAAACAAACCAGGAAATACTATCCCAGGTGGTTTGTACTACAAAGATTCAGATGATGGTCTGGCCGAATACTATGAAGACAATATCCGTCTCAATATATTTACCGATCGTGCCATTTACCGGCCGGGTCAAACAGTATTTTTTAAAGGAATTTTTACAGTGCCAAATCCAAAAACCGGGGAGATCATGGTGCTCGATTTTAAAAAGCTTCCCTTTCCGTTTTTTGAAAACCTGTCAGACAAAATTGCCCAGAAATTTAAAAAACCAAAAACGAATGTCACGATCAGAGATCCATTTAATAAAACCGTTGATACTTTTCGCGTGACACCTAATAGCTTCGGATCATTCAGTGGCTCCTATACGATCTCCAAAAATGCTGCAACCGGAGAATGGAATTTTGACACAGAAGATTACCAAATGGAAGATCAAAATTCCGGAAGATTTCATGTGGAGGAATATAAACGTCCCAGTTTTAAATTGATCCTCACAAAACCGAAAAAAGAATTGAAGCTTGGCGATAGTTTCAATGTACAGATAAAGGTCAGGTCGTTTGCAGGTGCGCCGCTCAACCAGGTGCGGCTTCGTTATCATGTTTCCCGTTATTTCAGTTATTTCCGGACAATAGGTGAAAAGGAAATCCTCAACGGAGAATTGATCAGTAATGAATTGGGAGAATCAATATTAATTGTTAGCGACAGTTCCCTGCATTTGGAGAACATACCAGAAGATTCAAAAAACAGTGTCGAATATACTGTAAATGTTGAAGCGCTGGATGAAACTGGAGAAAGCCATGAACAGGATTTAAGAATTGATCTTTCAAACAGGCCGGTAAATATAAATATGC
>DATHPV010000091.1:0-4794 GCA_035483495.1 Puia sp. | reverse complement strand
TGTAATAAAATCCAATACCATCTTATCGGCATTTTCATCATAGTCTATCGACGTCACTAACTGCGGGATTCCCCAGGGATCTTTTAAATCTTCGCTCAATCTAACCTGATTGGATTCCCGGGGAATCGTTTCACCCTGCATATACATACCGGCACCCCAGGGACCGGGCTCCGTGAGATTGTTTTTGAAATCTCCGCCGACTCCCTCCGATAACCGGTCAAATGCGTTGGCGCTTCTGTGCGACCACACAAAAGTTAAGAATCCTCCCAGGTAATCCGTGTCTTTTTTGTGAAGGTTTCTATAATTGGCAATAATCGGATTTGTCGGATTTCTTCCATACATATATTTGTCTTCGTACCCTGGAAACTCACCTCCAGCGCCAGCACGATAATTATGGAATGCCATAAATTTTCCAAGTAGCCCATTGTCGTTTCCCAGTCCGTTTGGAAAACGCGAAGAAGTTGAATGAAGTAAAATCAGATTGGAATTTAAACAGGCAGCATTCACAAATATTACTTTCGCAAAATATTCCGTCGACTCTTTTGAATTCGCATCAATCACTCGCACCCCGCTTGCCCTTCCTTTTTTTTCATCATAAACAATGGAATGAACTACTGAGTAAGGACGTATTGTGAGATTACCCGTTTTTTTTGCCCAGGGTAATGTAGAAGAAACAGAACTGAAGTAGCCACCAAACGGACAACCACGCGTGCAAAGATCACGTGCCTGACATTGTCCGCGACCCTGATCAAGATGTATCTGATTGGGTTTGGTAAGATGCGCCCAGCGGCTGTGCACCATAAACCGATCTGAATAATTTTCTTTTATTTTTTGTTGAATGGCTGTTTCAACACAACTCATTTCAAACGGCGGAAGATAGTCTCCATCCGGCATGGCTTCCAGTCCGTCATTATTACCGCAGATGCCCGCAAATCTTTCCACATGTCCGTACCATGGAGCGATCTCATCATACCGGATCGGCCAGTCGATCGCATAACCAAAACGTTTGGGAGATGTGAATTCAAAATCACTCCAACGCTGACAGGCCCTGCCCCACGTAATAGACTTTCCCCCTACCTGGTATCCCCGGATCCAGTCAAATGGTTTTTCCTGCACATAAGGATGTTCTGCATCCTTCACAAAAAATTGCCGTGTATCTTCAGTAAATGCGTAACACTTGCTGATGACAGGATTTGCTGTTAATATTTCTTCCGTGTTTGCTCCCCGGTGAGTCATATCCCAGGGATTAAATGTAGCCGTAGGATAATCTTTTATATGCTCGACATTTCTGCCTCTCTCCAGAACAAGTGTTTTCAATCCAAGCTCGCACAGCTCCTTCGCCGCCCAGCCGCCACTGATACCGGAACCGATTACGATAGCGTCATAAACATTTTTGTCTGGCATAATTTATTTATTGACACTACTAAGCTAGGCAAAAATGGATTATGGGTTATGGATTATGAACTATGAGTTCTTCTGATTTCCATAACTCATAACTCATAACCCATAATTAATTAAAGTATTGCACGCAAAGAAGCTCTCCCCGTATGAATGACCCCTCCTTCTCCTGGTTTCCTGCCTTCATACGTAATATTGAGTTCGAGAAAACTCCCCAGCTTGCGGGTGAGATCGAGTCCCCAGATATAATTTTTACCCGGAAGAAGACCATCTAATAAAATATAGCTGACCGTAGTATTCGTGGCACCATTATACTGAATATTGTTCAATGTAAATTTTGCCTGCACGGATGTCGTTTGAACAATATTGTATTTCACAAGTGTGTTCACTGCACTCGAATAAGAACTTTGTCCACCATATTGTGAAGCATTTTTCTGGGGATTATACATATATCCAATACTGATACGCAGATTGGCATTTCGCGTATAACTCAGATCCGGTGCAATGGAGTATTCCGCAATATTATAATTGCTGCTGTCGAAATTGGAATTAGTCGCATTTAAATAGTTAGTGCCGCTTTTAAAAACAGCATTCAGCAAAAATGCTTTGCTGATATTCCACCTTGTACGAAGGGTCCATTCTATAAGCGATTGTGTCTGGTATCCGTAGGTAAGCAACGCCTTGGAAACATTCCGGTTATTACTGATATCAAAACCCCAGCGGGGATCAAGCTTGTTGTAGGAAAATGAATTGACGAATATCGTGCTGCGACTTATAAGTGAAGTATCATTTAGAGGAGATTTGAATGGATTCAATTCTACAAATCCCGCGGCGAGTTCTTTCTGATTTAACTGAAGTGAAGATTGCAGGATCATGTTCGTCAAAACTTTCTTAAATCCTACGGCCCTGGGTCCATACAATAATCTTGGATTGAAAGCAAAACTGTAGTTGAATGTATTATAGTTTGCTTTTACATAATCATTGGTGGGTGTGAATACACGTATATAGGTCGCCTGGTCGGCAAATTGTGCAATCACGAATTCATTGAGTTGCTGAATACCATCTCCATTGAGATCGATCCAGGTATATTGCCCTGTTCCGGCGGGCACGGCCACGTAAGTGTAATTTTGTTTTTGCTCCTGGCCAGAACCCACTTCATACAAAATATTTCCAGTTACCATACTCTTCCATTCATGCATGGAATACTCTATACGGGTAAGCAGACTCTTGTCCGCCTGTTGTGTACTGACAGCCGGATTGACCACCTGCAGATTTCGATAAGTCGCATTGATCCTTACCTGTTCATTTTTATTTTTCGTTAATTCAGTAAACACATTCACATTCTGACTCCGGTTAGCAAGCGCCAGGTTTTTACCATATGGATAGGCATCCTGTCTGTAGAAATAACTCGCTCCCCATTTGTTCGCAGCTTTATCGGGCGATTTCAGATATGCCTGAAGAATGCTGAACGAATAACTGTCTGTTGAAACAGAATCGGTGGTATTACTTCTCTGTTCATTTTGCTCCATGGATAGGTTAACTCCCGTGACGTAGTTGCCAAATTTCTTCAGAGTTTTCGATATATCAACTGTGGGGCGAAAAAGATATCCATCATTAACCGTTCCCCTGTCGATGGTCATGCTCAGCTGATCGTTAAAATGCCAGCCGTTCACACTCAGCGTATGGCCGATCAGATTCCGGATTCCCTGAAAGTCTTTGTCCCTGTTGTATCCCGCAAGTTCATAGTGGATTTCATTTTTCAATGTATCCGTTAATTTAAATGCCGCTTTGTAAAATGTTTCATTGGCTCTTGGAAGCTGAAGGGGAAGTCCCCAGTCCCTTAAAAATTCCACAGGGCGAATGGGTTCCAAAGGAGAAAACCTGATATCGTTGTATTCATAAGAAAGATAAGAACTGATAACCCATCTGGGCAGCACGCTTTTTAAGATGTGAAAATTCTGCAGGGTAAGTTTGGTTGCGCTGCCCGCGTCGTTTTCTTTGTCTTTCGTTGACAGCGTATTTATATCATAGCGACTTCGCGCCACATCTGCTGTCACCGTTGTTTCTTTTGAAACCTGGTAGTCAATTCCTCCCGAGATTACCTGCTGTGTCTTCGGCGTTACCAGAAATTCGGCCGCTTCAAATTGCCCCTGCTTGTCTCCATTCAAAGGTGCCACCCACTGGTAGACATTTCCGTTCAGACCTTGTGTATTCAGCACATAATTTCCAAGGCCCTGCCCTACACTCGAAAAGGCCAGGTTGTACAGAGGATAATTATGATCTGCTGAAACAACAAAAATGGAATCATGCGTAATGAGACCGTTCGCTGCTTTGTAAGTTGTATCAATCTTTCTGTACAAAACGGATCCAACGTTTTGTCCGGTATCCAATGGCTGTACAGGATAAAATGCATTTTGGATACTGTCACCCAGGTCATTCAGAAACTTAATCCGACCGGGATCAAGGGTCTGACTGATCGGCGAATTTCTTGCATCGCTATTGCTGAATACAGCAAAACGGACACGAAGATTTTTATTTACCTGCGCAACATCTGCCAGGTATAAATTCACGTTGAGATAATTCTGATTGGAATATTCGAATTCAACCTGTATACGGCTGTCTTTCGTAATTAAATGTTTGGGAGTAAAACTTACTTCTGCTGTATTATAGTTGATGGTGTAATCCTGGTCTTCACCACGCTGCAAAAGTGCTCCATCGATATATACTTTTTCTGTTCCTGCCAGAACAACAAAATAGAGTTCATTATTTGCACCCTGCAATCTATACGGACCCTGATTTCCCTCTTCACCCTGAAAAATGTTTTTATTGAATGTTCCCTTGGCAACCGCACCACTGAATAAAATTTTATTATTTCCCCGGTCTCCCATTTTAAAGTTCGTTTCAAACGTGCCACCACGTAACCTTTTATAAAACGATAGAAAATAATTATCTGTTTGCCGCAGGTCGATATCTCCCATACGAAGTGACCAGTTTTTTTTCCTGAACTGAATATATATCTGGTCGAAATCGCTGAGCTGTGCAGTAGTTCCATCAGGCTGGATCGGAATATTATTGTCTGTGATTGCGGCGGAAATTTCAACAGAGTCGGCGAGGTATCCGCTGATTTGCAAATTCAGATTGGAAGTGACAACTGCGTCCTGCGCATTTCCGAACGAAATGGCTCGTCCAAAACTTCCATTGTAAACGATATTGCCAAAATTGAAAAAATTATCCTGGTTGTATTTATCATCCTTGTTATAGGCAGAAGGCTGGATGATGAATTTATCCATCACTTTGTTGTAGTCTAGTCTTTGTACCGTGTTGTTGTATTGATAAGGGAAGAGACGATACTGAACCAATACACTATCCAGATTTGGTTTTCGGATCCACGTGATG
>DATHPV010000090.1:0-2315 GCA_035483495.1 Puia sp. | reverse complement strand
TTAGCTCTTCCGGTATCAAATACCAGCATATTATATTCTAATCTGGGTGAGGACCCATCAGGAGTCTGACTATTTGCAGTGACAGGTGAAACAGTCATTCCCGATCCGGTGCGACCTATGCCGGGTATCATTTCCCAAATGATGGGCTTTTGATTGACGACACGGGAGTAGTGGCCGGCTTCCATAGATATATATCCGTTTGTTTCGACAAAACCTTTCAGTTGATTTCTTTTAGGAAGCCCATAATTATTTACTAACACAAAAAAAGTGAGCGTTCGGCCTAAAGCTCCGGTTATGGTGACAGGAATTTTATGAATGCCCATTGGTGCGTTGTTCCAGTCCACCTGTATGGACAATCTTTGTTGTTTTTCTATTTTTTTATTTTGACCCTTTATTTTTATCCAGGGAACCGGGGCTTTAACGGTATACTCAAACGATTTTGTACCCCGGTTATATAATTCTATATAACTGGATTGCCGGAGTAAGGAATTCAATTCAGGAAGTACAGCAGCTGTTGTTTCATGGGGCCACCAGGAATTCGATCCATCAATTGCCATGGCCATCAAAGCTGAATCTGGTAAAGAGATATATTCCGTTTCAGGTATAGCATTTTTCGCAGGCTGCTGCCAATAGGTATAACCGATATGAGTCTGATCCATCATATGATTCCATTTACCATCCGACAAAACAGTATTATAATAACTTGCAAGTCTGGCATCTTCATCAAAATACTTTTTTACACTATCCGCAAAATCATTGGCGGATGCCCGGCCCTGGCTGGCATACAGTCTGTTTTTGCCGGTGGCAACATACAGATTGTTCAGATTTGCACATGCTTTGATGGGATAAAGTACCAGCTGGTAATAAGCATTTTTATAGTTTCCAGGTATTTTTTGATAAATTCTTTCTGCTTTTTCGGCGAGAAGATCATAATCTTTCACGACGTTTTCTGCTTCGCTGAAATTGACGAGACTGTAGGTATCCCAAGATAAAAGTTCAGGTTTCCTTCTGCTATTATATTTTGTATAGTCCGTTACTAATTCACCAATATCGGTTGCGAACCCGGGTCCAAATATCTCCCCGGCCCACTTGCGGGCATAAGTTCCAATATTATCTGCATTCCATTTTTTTGTGTCCCAGGCATAATCCAGAAAAAACTGAATAGGTAATTCCATGGGTTTGATATCACCAACATTTACGATCCAGATCCTGTCAGCGCCGTATTGATATGCAAGGTTCATCTGTTCCCAAACTCTGGGAATGGAATTTGTATTGAGCCATTTATAATTTCTGGGATCACCTACATAATCAAAATGATAGTAAATGCCATAACCGCCCGCGCGGGGTTTGTCGGTCAACTTTGGGAGTTTCCGGATATTGCCCCAATTATCGTCACATAATAACAGAGTCACGTCGTCAGGAACCCTCATTCCTTTATCATAATAATCCTGTACTTCTTTATACAGAGCCCATAGTTGCGGAGTGGCAGACGCGGGCTTCTGTGTAACGTCTTCAATGATCTTTCTCTGGTCGTGTACGATTCTTTCGAGTAAGGAAATATTACTTCCAACTGTCATTGGCATGTCGCCATCTCCGCGCATTCCGATTGAAACGATACTCTCGTGCGAATCCATTTTTTCAATCCCCTTCTTCCAGAAATCTTTTAATACCATTTCATTACTGTCGTAATTCCATTGTCCTTTACCATAACGTTTCCATTCCTGTTGAGCTCTCAGCATTGGTTCATGATGCGTAGTGCCCATTACGATACCATATTTATTTGCCAGAACAGGATTTAGTGTATCATCATCATTAAAGGCATTTCCCCACATGGCAGGCCACAGATAATTGGCCTTCATTCGCAACATGAGCTCAAAGACTTTTTCGTAGACCAGGTGATTTACGCCACCGAATTTTTCTTTGGTCCAGCCTGAGAATGCCGGCGCTTCATCATTGATAAAAATGCCCCTGTATTTTACAGACGGAGAACTATAATTGTAAATTCCGGACTTCAGGTAGATTTCCTTCTTCTTTTTTACGGGAACGTCGGCCCACCAGTACCAGGGTGAGACACCCATTTTTCTGGACAATTCAAAAACTCCGTATGCTGTTCCTCTTTTGTCGCTTCCCACAATTACTAACGCGTTATTAATCCCCGGTAACGGATTACTGATTGTTTGAAAACAGAAACTTTCCCATTTGCCCTGCATATCTGCAGTATTTATTTTCTTTTCTTCAGAAAGTTTTTTAATTATTCCGGAACTGTCGATGCTGCCGATGATAATGACAGAATGGGCGTTCCGGGGCAGCGTAAA
>DATHPV010000089.1:0-3966 GCA_035483495.1 Puia sp. | reverse complement strand
AGATAATGCACCCCCTGATTGATTGCTTGCAGATTTCCGCTTGCGTCGATAACGACGGTGGGCATTTCTCCATGAGTGATATCTTTCAATTGTTCTACAATATTTTTATCGCCTGCATTTATTATGTGAATGACCCCAAGTTTCGACCTGCAAAAATCCAATCTGTAAGTATTCGTATCCATGGCAATAATTTTTGCACCTCTGAGTCGGGCAAATTCCATTGCACATATACCAATGGGCCCGGCTCCCATAACGAGTACAAACTCATCCTGCTTCACATCGGCTCTTCTGATTCCGTGTGCCCCGATTGCAAAAGGTTCTACTAATGAAAGTTCGGAGAGATTCAATCCCTGCGATGCAACAAGTAACCTGGCAGGAATTGAAAAATAATCCACCATACCGCCGTCGATATGAACACCGAAGACCTCCAGTCTTTCGCAGCAGTTCGTTTTACCGGCACGGCATGCAATACAAATTCCACAATTCACGTATGGAAGAAAAGTCACTTTGTCACCTTTTTGAAATCCCGGGGCGGAATCAAAATCTTCCAATTCACCCGATAATTCATGTCCCAGAATTCGCGGATAATTGAAATATGGCTGAGTACCTTCGAAAGCGTGTAAATCAGTTCCGCAAATGCAGATATTTCTGATTCGGATAATGGCCTGTCCAGATTTCAAAACTGGTTCTGCCAGATCAGCATACTCAAGTTTCCCCGGTTTTGTGCAAACCAATGCTTTCATCAGATAATATATTATTTATCTGCCCGAATAACCTGCCCTGTTGTATGGCTTGATTTTTCTGATAGCAGAAACGCTACTATATTACCAATTTCCGGTGTGTTTACCTTATTAATTATTGAATTTACCCGAATATTATATTTTAAAAGTTCAACCGCCCATTCTCTGGTAAGAGCTATGATACCTCCGTTTGTTGCATAAGTTGATGAGCTGTTCTGTCCAAATTCTTCGGGCTCAAAGCTGATGTTTATAACAGCACCTCCTGAAGTTTTTAAATACGGTAAACTATTGTGAGTAATTGTAAAATAATTTGAGAGATTTTCTTGTAAAACTTTTAAAAAATCTTCTTCGCTTTCTTCCTCCTGTTTGTATTTGGAATGTACGGCTGGTAAATTCACCAAACCATCAATGCGCCCGTATTTAAGAATAACCTCGTTAATGGTTTTTTTACTGAGATCAGTATTTTCATATTGTCGATGGCGATGCAGTGATTCATCTTTTCCCAGGAGAACTGCAATCGCGCCCTCACCGGATAAGATTTGTATAATATTATCTGTTAGGTTTTTTTCACCTTCAGTTAGAATGATTACCTGGTTGTTTAAGTATAAGTCCATCGATCCATATCAATTCAGTTTGTAAAAGTCAATCGCATTGTTTCCAAAAAAATCTGCCTGTTCATCCAGCGTAAAAGACTTAAAATATTCATCAATAATGCCCTTCATATCTTCAAAAGTTCCCGCCTGCAAACACACTGGCCAGTCTGACCCAAACATTATGCGTTTGGGTCCGAAAACCTCCAGCACGGTATCCAGATAAGGGTGAAAATCTTCCAACTCCCAAAATTCAAGATCCGCTTCCGTGACCATTCCGGAAATCTTGCAGTACACGTTGTCAAACGATGCAAATTTTTCGATTCCCTTTCTCCATTCGGCAATGATCCCATTTTTAATTTCAGGTTTTGCCAGATGATCAATAACAAACCTTTGTTCCGGAAAAGCAGCCGCCAGTTTTTCAGTGAATCCAAGCTGATCCGGCAAAATCAGTAAATCGTAACTGAACCCATATTTGCCCAATAAACCTATTCCGTTTTGAAAACCGGCATTCAGCATGCTGTCTCTTTGTTTTTCTCCCTGCAGTAAATGCCTGAATCCTTTCAAAATTGGAAATTGTCTGTAAAAATTCAAACGTTCCTCCAGGTTTTCTGAAGTCAGGTCAATCCATCCAACAATGCCAAGAATAAATGGATACTTATCCGCGAGCTGCAGCAAAAAAATATTTTCTGTTTCCGAACTGTCGGCCTGAATAACTATGGAACCTTTTATTTTATTTTTATTGTATACCTCCTCGATATCAACAGGCAGATAGTCTTTCCGCAGTATTTGCATATCCTCTGTAATCCAACTATCCCTTTTTGGATCAAATTTCCAGAAGTGCTGGTGCGAATCAATAATCGGACTGTGCATGCAGAATCATTTATTCAATCAGACTTTGTAACTAAATACCCTGTCCATCAGTAACCATTTTACTCCAGGTTTAGCCCAGGGTATTTTTTGTTGAAATGTAGACATCAGGGTTTCCCATTTCTGTACGACAGGATTAGTGAGATCCATTTCAGCTTTCTTTTCAAAACTGAAATCCGGTTCCACGTTGATAATCATAAAAAGTCTGTTTCCCGTTCTATAAATTTCCATTTCGAGAATTCCGGATTGTCGAAGACTTTCCCTGATTTCGGGCCAGACATGTTGATGATATTCGTCATATAACCTGATGAGATCATCATCGTCTTTCAAGTCGCATGCCAGACAGTATTTTTTCATTTGAAGTTATTAAGGCTGGCGTTATTGTTTTAATTAATCGAACAATTCCGGTTGTCCTGATTTTTTCTTTTGCTCCCATTCCATTGTGACAGACTTTGCATACTCCGTCAATTTTACGCCAACGGCCTTCCATCCCATCACTTCAACGGCCTTCGTTGTTTTAATTTTAGCCTTGCGAATCTGCGCGCCCCGGCCGGATTGCATTATCAAAATAGGTTCTTCATCGGTACTGACGGCTTCCAGTCTGTTACCCTCGCCTTCTTTAATAAAAAGAAATTTATTGTGAAGCGAATTCGTTTCAATTTTAAAACGTTTTATACTAAACTGGCCTTTTTCGCTGTCGAGATAAACTGCTGTAATAATTTTCTCTGGATCATTTTTCTCAATCAGTAATATTTTGTCCGCATCAAAACGCTGGGAAAGTTCCTGATCAGTTATTTCATAATTTCCATCCGTATAAATTACCAGGAGCTTGTCTTCGGGACCAAATTTTCCAAGAAAACTTCCTTTCTCCTCAGTGTTTAACCTTCCAAACCTGTCGTCGAACCAAAGGTTGCGGGCGTTTAATGTGGCTTTGCCAGCCTGTTTAAATTTGACAGACTTTATTGGATATTTTGTTACCTGGTTACCCAAAGACGCACGGGCCTTGATTTCCAGCGTCTGAAAATCAAAATCAAATTCCTTATGCCGCGCTGAACATCCCGGATTCAATAAAACACGTACCAGTTCTGCTTCTCCATTCGAATTCACCGAGAAATAATGCACTTTGGCCTTTTCAGATTTAGTAAGGTCATATTCTTTATCCCTGGTCACACCGGTTACATTAAACCGTTTGGCGTAACTTATTCCCGTTTTGCCATCCACATAAATCATATTGTAAGTGGTACGTTCGTCATTTTTCTGAAAAATTCTGACATGGATGATATCCTTTCCGATAAATGTTTTCTCAGCAACTTTTACAATCTTCATGGTACCACCCCGCGTAAATGCAATGATATCATCCAGATCCGACGCTTCCGTAACGAATTCATCCTTTTTTAAACCCGTTCCGATAAAACCTTCGGATCGGTTTACATAAATCTTTGTATTGGCTATGGCAACCTGTTTGGCCCGGATGGCTTCAAAGGGTCGTATTTCTGTTTTTCGCTCCCTCCCCTTTCCATATTTTCTAAGCAGTTCTTCATAATAGTTCACAGCAAAATCAACCAGATTATTCAGATCATGTTTCACCTGTTTGATTTCTGATTCCAGCGATTTGATTTGAGCATTTAACTCGTCTATATCCAATTTATAAATTCTTCGTACAGGCTTCTCGGTTAGTTTAACGATATCTTCGCGACTTATATTCTTTTTTAATTGTTTACGAAATGGTTCGAAAGCTTTCGCAATAGCCGTGAGTACTTTTTCCC
>DATHPV010000088.1:0-4884 GCA_035483495.1 Puia sp. | reverse complement strand
GTTGAAGAGGATGGAATACCGTGTGAACAACCCGCTCCTGCAAGTAGTGCATAAAGATCATTCCCTATAAATGCAACATCTGCTACACCCTGAAAGTCGCCGCCGACGATTTCCTGATCCACACTGGACGGCAGCTGATCTGTAACAGTAGTGCGAACGCCTTCAGCATTGACTTTTGAAACCCGTCCTCCCGTGAGGCTGCCCAGATAAGGACCGACAGGAAAACTAACCTGTTCGCACTGGCCTGCAGTAGAATTTGATCCGCCCGTTCCCGCCTCGGCAACATATAGGTTTCCGTCGGGACCGAACTTCAAACCGCGGGGACTATTAAAACCAGTTGCGAAGACTTTGACGGTAGGCATTCCGCCACTTTTGCATTCGGGAGGGGTTTCATTTTTTTTACATGTGGCAAAAAATAAAATGACTGCGACAACACCGGCAAGCTTTGAATAAAATTGTTTTTTCATAATAATGTTTGATTGATTTAAGAAAATAATTCAGGTGATCAGGATGAAAATTGCGCGGACGAATTCAACTGAACGGAATCAAATGACTGATGCGAAACGTAAGTAGTTTTTTCTTTTCATAAAAGGGATTAATTGATAACGCGATGGAAAAAAGTCTAATTTTAATAACGTGAAGATGTTACTGCGAAAGCCAAATCCGGTTCGCTGATAAAATTAATTACCAGGATATCCTGAATTACGCCGGGCTATAAGAGTCAAAAAGGGTGGAGACAATCGGATAAACTACACGAGATCTCTTACGTGTGCACAGGTACGAATCATTAGATTCGAAAGTAACCCTGATTTAGTTTCAAAAAACTACCCATTTGTAGGTATTAGTTAACTACCCGTTTAGAGGTAGTCTTTGAGAAGCCAAATGTTATAAACTGTTTCCCGGTTTTCCTTAGTCACGACTAAATAATCAAATAATCATTTTTTAAACGACTAGTTCATGAAGAATGAATTTTTCAAACTCGAGTTCAGCAAAGTGATGAAAAGACTAAGCAATGAATTATCTGCCGGCATGCCGAAACTGGATATGGACTGTCGACACACACCGTAAAAATATGATTTGCAGGAAAAAGCTGAATAATACCTGCGAACTGGTAGGTAAAGCCATCCGGTATGGTTGGATTTAGCTAAAGCCATTCAGGCAGGCACCAGTGCTCCCCATAAAAGTGTAGCTCCAAAATACTCATTTACGTGTATTGTACTGCCCTTTATCTAAGGCCATATTTGTGATGTAAAAAGATCACATCCATTCAGACAAAAAAATTAAAAAAAATGAAAAAGATACTCGTTAACCCACTGGTGATAATCTGCGCTATTTTTTTTCTCGCCCAGTCTGCAGCGGCTGCTAGTTCAATAAGGCCATCGGCGACTGGCAATGACAGTCCGAATATTTATACAATTGTTGCTGATATGAATAGTGTGAATAAAAAAGCAGCCACTGATTTTAAAGATCGTTTTGGCAATCCCGCAGGGACGCGTTGGTTTTCAGACGAGGAAGGTTTTACTTCTTATTTTAAAGTGGACGGTTTTACCGACAAAGTTTGTTATGACAAAAAAGGAAACTGGAAATATTCTACGATATACTATGGCGAATCAAAAATCCCAAAAAATGTCAGGGCCGAAGTAAAATCAATTTATTATGACATGTCCATCATCCAGGTTGAAGAAGTTCAGACCTTAAATGGAAAAGGTTATGTTATTAATCTCGAAGACCAAACCACTATCAGAATTATAAAACTGAACGAGGAAGGTGAAATGGAAATCATACAGGAGATAATTAAATAGCGCTTTTAAACTTATCATCCGCAATCGCGGGTGGTTATAATCAAATCCGGGGCCCTTTTCCAGGGGCCCTTTCTATTATCTGATTATTGATAACCCGTATTCTGTTTCAGGTTACTGTTTTTTTGTAATTCAACCTGCGGTATCGGGAAAAGTTTTCTGTAATCATCTGTTATTATTTTTTCCGGAATTCTTGCATCGGTAAAATGACCCAGCCTGATCATATCATTTCTGCGCCAACCTTCCCAGGAAAGTTCACGTGCCCGTTCTGCTAAAATACTGTCTGCTGTTAAATCTGCCATCGTGAAGTCGGGCATTTTAGCGCGGCTCCGTATGGATGCACTGCCGTATGTTTTGTTTACCGTTAGTAACGCATTGCCAAAGTCTCCAAGATTAACCTGTGCCTCCGTTTTCATCAATATGATATCTGCAAGTCTGAAGAGCTGATAATCATTGCTCATCTTGCCCTGGGTTTGTTTATTGAATTCCCATTTGGCGCAACGGGCGCCTGCACCTTCTGTTTCCGGATCCTGTAATACGAAGCTGGTGATAACAGGATTAAAAATAAGCGGTATAACGGGAGGACCCACTGTGTAAACCATAATAGCCGGTACAGGTACCGTATCTATATATTGGGTTTCTCCAACATATTGCTGCCCGGTCAGGAACATTTTTTTCCGGTAATCATTCTCACTAAAATTATCCAGGTATACCTGTGTGCTGCAAAATCCATTGGTAAGACCGCTTGTTCCCCCTAAATCAAAGGATAAATAACTATTATAATGCAGGGTCGCGCCCTGAATAAAAAAATCTCCGAGGCCCCCGGCATAGTCAAAGGGAATGGCAAAAATGGTTTCTTTGGAATTCTGATTTTCGATTTGAAAATTGTCGAAGAAATTTCCTTCTAAACTGAACAGATTTGATTGCAGGATCGAATCACATACCGAGACACAATCTGCCCATCTGTTACTTCCCGTGTATAGTTCTGCGTTTAAATAGAGTTTTGCCAGAATGGAAAATGCAAGCCATTTTGTTGCATATCCATATGTAGAACTGCTTACTTCTGCAGTCAGGTCGGGCAGACTGTTTTTCAATTCATTTTCGATAAAATCAAAAACCACGGACCTCGATTGATTTGCAAGAGATGAAAGAGCCACATTGTTATTTTCATAAACCGGTACATTTCCAAAAAGATCAATAGCCTCATAATAATAAAACGCCCTGATGGTTTTCAGTTCCGCATTCATATAACTAATTCCTGTGGGTGCAGGACGGAGACTGTCTATCGAGGCCAAAACTGAATTGATGTTTGATATGGCGCTGAAAATGTTTTGCCAGGCGGTTTCTATCGTCGGATGAGTTGCATCCCAGTTTTGTTTCCACATTTGCCCCCAGCCCGGATCCTGAAAGTTGTTTCCGCGGACCGGTACTATGATTTCATCTGTGCACAATTCGTTCAATTCATAAATAGCAGAATAACCCGGACCAAGATTTCTTAGTCCTGCATATACCGATCCGATGGCTGCGGCAATTTCATCCGGTGTACGGTAAAAATTGCTTACCTGGTCATAAACCGGCACTTCCGTTTTTGTACAGGACTGAGCAGTACACAGTATTCCGGTAACAACCAGTGAACTGAAAATATTTGGCATCCGTTTCATTCCCGTTTTTTAAGATTTTTAAAATCCCAGATTTACTCCAAACGTGAAACCCCTGGATTTAGGATAATAAAAAGTATCTATGTAACGCTGGGTCCCGTCAGTGCTCACTTCAGGATCAACTCCGGCATATTTTGTAATCACAAAAAGATTCGTTGCAACAACATATAATCTCAAACGGCTGATCCCTTTCAGATTTTTAAAATTGTATCCCAGCGTCAGGTTTTCACAACGGATAAAAGACCCGTCACGCAACCAGAATGTAGAAGCCTGGGGAGGCTGACTGAAACCATCTGTCAGCGCCTCTTTCACGACATTACCGAAAGGCAATGACGCAGTGCTGCCCAGATTCAAAATTGAGTTAGCAAATATTTTCTGTCCCTCTACACCGCGAAGCAAAAAACTCAGATTAAAATTCCCCAGGTTGAAACTGCTGGTGAAACCCCAGGTAAATTTGGCGGTTGGGTCTATATAAACCCGGTCCGTGTCTGTGAAACTCGTTGATGTGCCGGTTAATTTTCCCTGGCTGTTGTATTTATAAAAAAGTTCATTTCCACTCGCATCAAAACCCGCATGCTGGGGAATCCAGAACACTCCGGCAGGATGACCAACGGCAAGCTTGGTAACATAAGTCTGTCCAAAGGCACCACCATATGCCGATCCGAAATCAGTACTCGTCAAATTAAGGTTAGCGCCCTCAAATTGCCCCAATAGTTGTGTGATATAATTTTTCACCGTGCTCAAACTTCCCTGAATATCCCAGGTGAATCTATTGTTCTTAATAATCACCGCATTCAATGAAATTTCGATTCCCTTATTAACGGCACTGGCCGCATTGGCGTAGACCTGACTGTTCTGAAACGGTGGCTGGGGTAAGTCGTACAGGTATAACATATCACTGGTTTTGTCATTGAACAGATCAATGGTGCCACTGATACGGTCTTTCAGAACGGCGAAATCCATTCCGATATTAAATGATTTTCTAACCTCCCATTTTAAATCTGGATTATATTCCTGGGTTGCGGAATACGAAGTGTAAATAGTATTGTTGTTCAGATAAGGAGGGCCTGGAGAATAAAGAACCTTGTATTGATTGGGTGGAAGATTTTCAGAATTGCCCGTGTATCCATAACTAACCCTGAATTTCAGGTTGCTGAGCCATTGAACCTGCTTCAGAAAATCTTCATTACTTGCTCTCCATGCAAGAGCCAGTGAAGGGAAATTTCCCCATGCATTTTCAGGACCAAATTTCGAGGATCCGTCTCGTCTGAAGCTGGCCGTTAGAATGTACCTGTTATCATAAGTATAAACCAGCCTTCCGAGAAATGAAATTAAAACAACATCATTTTTGTATGAACTGATACCACTGGTTAGCACACTGGTTGCAGATCCCAGGTTGTTATTTAGCAGATCCGGAATCAGGAACC
>DATHPV010000087.1:0-4201 GCA_035483495.1 Puia sp. | reverse complement strand
AGCCACAATGCCTGATCGGCAACAATCATCATCTGACTCCGATATCAGGAGAAGACTTTCAGATGTTCGAAAAAGACCTGCCTGGAGGTAATAGCACCGGTTTTGGAGGACAGTCGGTTTCCAGCCTTCCATTAGAGACTTGTGAAACCATTAATAATTCATGGGGATTCAATATAACGGATACCCACTACAAATCGTTCAAGGACCTTATTCACCTGCTGATCAACGATGCCGGTTATGGCGCCAATCTCTTATTGAATATTGGTCCGTTACCAAACGGAGAAATTCAGACTGCTTTTACTGACAGGCTCGACAGCATGGGAATATGGCTGAAGAAAAACGGATACACGATATATGGAACGCGGGCAGGTTATATGAAACCGCAGGACTGGGGTGCGATAACAGAAAAAGGAGATAAGGTTTACCTCCATATTTTTAAAACAGACGGGAATAAATTTTTTGTAAAGATTCCGTATAAAGTAAAATCAGCCACTATGGATGGTCGTTCATTAAATGTATCATCCTTAGCGGACAATTATATAATGATCGATCTCAAAGGAGCTTCCATTGATCCAATAGATGCAATCATTCAGCTTGATGTTGTAAAATAAATATTTGCTCCCTTCAGAAGGGATGAAATATGAATTAGTGAATAGCTTTAAAAGCTGTTCCCATTACAACCAAAGAAATGTAGGCAAAGCTGATCAATACAAAACCGAATACTGCCAGTTTAAGAAATACTTTGGCAGGTGCGTTTACGGAATGGTCTAATTCCTGTTTCATAGGGTTAAATTTTAAATTTGGTCTTTTCTATAGATATTATCGAACACAAAATAAGCAGGGGAACTGGTTTCTGCAACGTATTTTTACGAAGATAAAACACCTTTGGACCAGGAATTGAACCTTGCTTCACAAATAAGCCTTTATTCAACTAAATTGCGGTCTAATTGGCTGAAAACCCGGCCTTTATTTTTATAGAAACCGAGAAAATATGTCGAATATTCTAATTGTTGATGATGAAAAGGCAATCCGAAAAACCCTCAGCGAGATCCTTTCTTACGAAGGATATAAAATAGATGAAGCGGGTGATGGGGAAGAGGGCATTCGAAAATTCCGGGAAAAAGAATATGACGTCATACTCTGTGACATTAAAATGCCCAAAATGGATGGCATTGAGTTCCTGGAAAAAGCAAAAGAAGCAAACCCTGATATACCGATTATTATGATATCGGGGCATGGCACTATCGAAACAGCAGTTGAAGCTGTAAAAAAAGGTGCTTATGATTATATCTCGAAGCCTCCTGACTTAAACAGATTGCTTATTACTATTCGTAATGCCATGGATAAAACCTCCCTGGTTGCAGAAACTAAAGTGCTTAAACGAAGAGTAAGTAAAGTGCAGGATATGATTGGAGAATCTACGCCCATTCATAAAATCAGAGAAACGATAGACAAAGTAGCACCTACGGAAGCACGCATTCTTGTAACGGGAGAAAATGGAGTTGGTAAAGAACTTGTGGCCCGATGGGTGCATGAAAAAAGCAACCGTGCAGCTGGCCCGCTGATTGAAGTAAACTGTGCCGCTATCCCGGGAGAACTGATAGAAAGTGAACTCTTCGGACATGAAAAAGGTTCATTCACATCGGCAGTAAAACAGAGAATCGGAAAATTTGAACAGGCGAATACAGGGACACTTTTTCTGGATGAGATTGGGGACATGAGTCCAAATGCACAGGCAAAAGTGCTTCGCGCTTTACAGGAAGGCAAAATTACAAGAGTAGGTGGTGATAAGGATATCAACGTAGATGTGCGTGTGATAGCCGCTACGAATAAAGATCTGTTGAAAGAAGTGGATGAAAAAAATTTCAGACTTGATCTCTATCATCGGCTTAGTGTCATAATTATTCATGTGCCGTCGTTGAATGAGCGAAGAGACGACATACCATTACTCGTTGATAAATTCCTGCAGGATATCTGTAACGAATATGGTATCGCCCGAAAGGGAATTGACGATGAAGCTATTCGGGCATTGCAGGAATATAACTGGACAGGAAATATCAGAGAGCTGAGAAATGTAGTTGAAAGACTGATTATTCTTTCGTCAAAATCAATTACCCGTGAAGATGTCGCGAATTATGTACTGCCTAAAAAGTAATCTTATTAAAAATTATATAAATATGCCAGACGGTTCCTCCAATCCGCACTACCGCTGTATTTTGACAACTTATTATAATGGTACTTTTTGACCAAACTAAAATCGCTTAAATGTCTTCACACCAGGTTCTGATTCTCGTATTGATCGCTCTTGCCCTGTTTATTCTGCCTGCATTTGGTCTGTATTTCATGTTTAAGAAAGCCGGAGCTCCTGCCTGGAAAGGAGTAGTACCAATTCTCAACAGTTTCGAAATGCTCCGGTTAAGCAAAAGACCCATGTATTTGTTTGTGCTGCAATTTATTCCTGTAGTGGGTTGGTTCTTCACTTTGGCAATTCTTGTTGAGTTCGTAAAAACTTTTGGCAAGTTCAGATTCTACCAGCATGCTTTAACAGTATGTAGCGCCGGGCTTTATTTTATATATGTCGGGCTCAATAAAAAAGATAAATATATCGGAGCAGATGCCGCAAAGAAATATAAAAAATCAGCAGCGAGGGAATGGGTTGATGCGGGCATTTTTGCAGTGATAGCAGCAACGCTGATCCGGACTTTTGTATTTGAAGCTTATGTTATTCCTACGCCATCGATGGAGAAAACCCTGCTGGTAAACGATTTTCTATTTGTGAGTAAATTCAGTTACGGACCACGAATTCCAAATACGCCAATAGCAATGCCATTCGTACATCATACGATGCCGTTTTTTGACATTAAATCTTACGTCGAATGGATTCATATTCCCTATACGAGATGGTTTGCCTCTCCGGTAAAAAGAAACGATGTGGTGGTATTTAATTTTCCTGCGGGTGATACGGTTATTAATAGAGAAGAATATCAATCTGCGAAACCTTATTATGATGCAGCCCGCGATTTGGGAAATGGAGATATGAATGCAGGCAGAAAGATTATTTTAGGAGATCCGGATTCTTATCCAATAATTATAAGGCCCGTCGATAAAAAGGAGAATTTTATTAAACGCTGTGTAGGCGTGGCAGGCGATACTCTGCAGATAAAAGATCAGGTTATATATATTAATGGTCAGGCAACGAATCTTCCAGATTATTCTGAAACAAATTACATAGTTACTACCGCAGGTCAGCAGCTGGATGAGACAGTGATGAAAGACGAATACGATGTTGACATAAATGACGGAGAGGAGTTTCAGCAAACAGGAGTACCCAACAGATATGCGATTTTGCTGACGGCTGTAGCGCGCGATAAAATGATAAAGAGCGGCCTTGCAAAAAATATTATACCATATATTGACAGCAGCAAAGGCGTTTTTCCGTATGACCCGCAATACAACTGGACTAAAGACAATTACGGTCCTTTTTGGATTCCTAAGAAAGGTTCAACGATGCCACTTACAGCGCTCAATTATCCTTTTTATGAGAGAGTAATCAGGGACTACGAAAAGAATAAGCTGGAAATACGGAACGGAAAAATATTTATCAACGATAAAGAAGCTACGGAATATACTTTCAAAATGGATTATTACTGGATGATGGGTGATAATCGTCATCAGAGTCTTGATAGCCGGTACTGGGGATTCGTACCGGAAGATCATGTAGTTGGCGAAGCCTGGATGATCTGGCTGAGCTGGAAGAATGGTGTCCGCTGGAGCAGGCTTTTTAAGAAAATTAAATAATCTGCCATCACAATCATGAAAGAGAGCAGTATTCAAATACTTTTTCAGACTTATCCGGATTCCACGATGCTGAACCGGGATGACGCTGATTTATTGGAAGCTGCCAGGAAAGCTACCGGTGATGCGTATGCGCCGTACTCCAATTTCAGGGTGGGTGCCGCCGTTCGCCTGATAAATGGCAAAATACTTTCGGGTTCGAATCAGGAGAACGCGAGTTTTCCTGTTGGTATTTGTGCTGAGCGCGTTGTACTATCGGCGGCTTCCGCAACTTATCCGGGAGTAGCGATTGTCAGCATGGCCGTGACCTATGTCAACGAAACAGACGATGCAAACAAGCCAATCAGTCCCTGTGGTATCTGCAGGCAAACTCTTGCTGAATATCAGCTCAGATTTAATCAGCCGA
>DATHPV010000086.1:0-5952 GCA_035483495.1 Puia sp. | reverse complement strand
CATCTTTGCCCAGAATAGAGTGTGTACCAATGATAATGTCCACCTTACCTTCTTCAAGCTTTTTATAAGTATCTTTTTTTTCTTTGGCTGACTTAAATCTATTTACATAGTCCACAGTGACTGGGAAATCCTTAAGTCTTTCACCAAAAGTTTTATAGTGTTGAAACGCCAAAATCGTTGTGGGCACCAATACAGCGGCCTGTTTGCCATCCAGGCACGCTTTAAATGCGGCCCTGATTGCTACTTCTGTTTTACCAAATCCCACGTCACCGCATACTAAGCGATCCATCGGGGAGGCAGATTCCATATCTTTTTTTACGTCTGCTGTTGCTTTACTTTGATCTGGTGTGTCTTCATAAATAAAAGATGCTTCAAGTTCTGTTTGCATATAGTTGTCCGGAGAAAACGCAAATCCTTCCTGCGCTTTTCGGGCAGCATATAATTTAATAAGATCGAAAGCAATTTCTTTGACACGGGTTTTGGTTTTTTCTTTCAATTTCTGCCAGGCATCACTGCCCAGTTTGCTCATTTTCGGAATACTCCCCTCCTTGCCTGTATATTTAGAAATTTTATGTAAAGAATTAATATTTACATAAAGTATATCATTGTCTTTATAAAAAATGCGCACAGCTTCCTGGATATGCCCATTGACTTCAATTTTTTGAAGTCCGCTGAAAACACCCACGCCATGATCAATGTGCGTTACATAATCACCCGGTTGAAGTTCGCGGAGTGTGCGAAGGGTAATAGCCTTACTTTTATTATATGCCTGCTTAACTTTGTATTTGTGATAACGCTGGAAAATTTCATGATCTGTATAACAAACTATTTTCAGATCCTCGTCAATGAATCCTTCATGAATCGAGTTGGGAATTGCAGTAAAGCGGATTCCTGATTTCAAATCTTCAAAAATCGTATGTAGCCTTTCGAACTGCTTGGGATTATCAGCAAAAAGAAATATTTGAAATTTCTTTGATTCCCAGTCTTCAAGATTTTCTATTAATCTTTCGAAGCGCCGGTTGAACGCGGGCTGGGGTTTTGTGTGAAATTCAATCGTATAATCTCTCTTTTTCTGAATGGATCCAAATTCAATGAGATGTCTGTTTTTCGAAACCTCATCAATCAGATCTGCATTGATAAAATCTTTCTTAGAAATTTTCTTCAATATGGGCTCGTCCGATTTTCCCATTTCTCTTGAATTTTCTGATTCCAGAAAGGTTTCGAGATCACTTTCAAGGATCGCTATTTTTTCCCTGATAAAATGTTGATCATACATCCACAGAACGGTATTCTCCGGGAGAAATTCAAAAAGAGAAACTTTCGTTTCGTTTGAAAAATTGGTTTCAATATTTGGAATAATATTTACCTGTATCAGTCGTCTTTCGCTAAGTTGGGTTTCCGGATCAAATAATCGGATTGAATCCACTTCATTCCCAAATAATTCAATTCTGTAAGGCTTTTCGTTACCGAAAGAATAAATATCAAGTATGCCCCCACGCAATGCGAACTGCCCCGGTTCGTATACAAAATCAGTGCGCTCAAACCCATATCCTATAAGGGTTTCCATTAAGTCTGCCGGTTGAATTGTCTCACCGGATTTCAGCCGGATCATATTACCTGCCAGGATCTCCGGTAATATTACTTTTTCAAAAAGTGCTTCCGGATAGGTAACTATAATTTTTTTATTTCCACCGCCACTCCAGCGTGTAAGTGCTTCAGTACGAAGCATTACGTGGCTGCTATTTAATTCCTGCCAGGTTTTACTGTTCTTAAATGACGAAGGAAAATAGAAAATATCCAGTGCTCCGGTTAGACTTTCCAATGAGTTATGGAAATATGCTGCCGACTCTGCGTCTTCCAAAATGACAACATGATTCAACTGACTGCTCATCGACATCTTGAAAATGGCAGCAATAACAAACGCTGGTGATGAACCCTGGAGATTTTTTAACGCTATTTGCTGAGGTTGGGACAAAGTTATCCTCTCCGCAAGCTGAAAAAGGCGGGATGAATGTTCAAATTGCTTCAGCAGGACCTCATTACTCATTCAGTTTGCGAAGATACTGAAAACAAGTGTGGGAGTGTGAAAGTGTGGCCGAGTGGTAGCCGATTTAATTGTCTCACTACCACACTACCACACTTCCACACTTCCACACTCTAATAGACCGCATCATAATCAACATTGATATTGACCTGGGTAATTTTACCAGCCTGGATCTTAACCGGCGCTATATGATTGTTTCCATCAAAATTATTAGCATAGTACAAAGCATCCTTTTTAGTAAAAAGTGAGTATTCTCCAGGAGGAAGAGACACAAAAAAATAACCGTTGTCATCTGAAGTTACGGTCTGAATCAGCTTAGTATGGATATTGATATAAAATGTAGATTCCCTTTCTTTGGATACCTGATTTAAACTTGTAAGTTCGTATATATATAAGGCTGTTTTTATTCCTTTAGGCGGGCTTAGTTTTGCATCAGGAGAGGGCATCCGGTTTCCGGAGATCCGGAAAATGTATCCTTCCAGACCTGTTTTCTTACTCTGACTATAAACCGTAGTCAGCAAAATAGATAGGCTGACAACCAATTGCAATATCGTTTTTTTGAAAAGCATATTTATATCGCAACCCTCCGTAAGTTATACCAAAAATGGCAGCGCTGGCTAAAAATGTGTAATTTCACAGGCTCTTATCATTTAAGAAAATACATGATACTTAAGAAATTTGTACCCCTCTTTCTATTAGTTTTAGCCCTTTCCCCAGCCTTAAGATCCCAGGTCATTACCAACGTACAGGCGCTTAGAAATGCGGCCGTCCGTTCTGAAAATCAGTACCGGGAAATGAATTCCAGGCTTTCAAGACTGGCAAAACAAAAAGGCTGGCCTCTTGCAATTACCCTCAGGCACGGAAACCGAGCAGTGTTATATGGCTTGAGTCCAAACGGATTGCCGTTGTATATTTCTACAAACGACAATATCATTTCGGCAGCGACTATCGGAACCAACCAGTTGTGGCCTGGAGGAAGTACCGGACTTAACCTGAATGGATCCACCATACCCGCGGGTAAACTTGCTCTCTGGGACGGAGGGAAAGTGTTGGGAACCCATCAGGAACTCAACGGCAGGGTAGTACAGGTGGACAATTCGCCCACATTAAACGACCATTCCACACATGTTTCCGGGACATTGATTGCCGCTGGTGTTAATCCTGTTGCCAAAGGCATGTCATTCGGAGCACAGCAACTAGAGGCATATGATTACAATAATCATCTCACAGAAATGTATGCTGCGGCACCCAATTTACTGATTTCAAATCATTCATACGGCACCCTTGCCGGATGGAATTTAGATACCGACAACAATCAGTGGCAGTTTCTTGGCAATCCGGGAGATACTGTGGACTACAAATTTGGTTATTATGACAATGACACGCAGGTTTGGGACTCCATCGCCTACTACGCTCCCTATTATCTGATTGTGAAATCGGTAGGAAATAACAGGGATGAAAATGGGCCACCGGTTGGGCAACCATATTATCGCTACAACTCCTCGGGAAATCTGATTCCCGCCGGCAACAGGCCTGCCGGAATAAGTAACAATGATGGATATGATATTATTCCGACTTACGGTGTTGCAAAAAATATTATTGCCGTAGGTGCGGTAAATCCAATACCAGGGGGCTATAATTCACCTGCTGATGTGGTATTAGCTGACTTTAGCAGCTGGGGACCTTCTGACGATGGACGTATAAAACCGGATCTCGTTGCTGACGGGATCAATGTATTGTCGTCCATCAGTACTTCAAATAACGCTTATGCGATTTATAGCGGCACTTCTATGTCGTCACCCGCCACTGCAGGATCCGGTTTTCTCCTGCAGGAATACTATCATAAGCTTCATAATGTATATATGCGGTCTGCAACTTTGAAGGGTATATTAATTCATACCGCAGACGAAGCGGGGCCTGCAGACGGGCCGGACTACCAATACGGTTGGGGATTGGTAGATATGGTAAAAGCCGCATCAGTCATAACATCCAACAACACTGATCAGCTTATCCAGGAAAATACTATGGCAAATGCCGATGCTCCGTTGACTATACCCGTGGTGGCTTCCGGTAAAGGAACGCTGACTGCCACTATTAGCTGGACGGACCCCGCGGGCTCTGTAGACGAAGTAAATATTCTAAATAACCCTGCCAGGAAGTTGGTAAACGATCTGGATCTGCGTATTACCGGTAATGGCAATACCTACATGCCATGGACTCTTAATCGTCTTAATCCCGGAGCTCCTGCCATTCCGGGAGATGATAGTTTAAATAATGTGGAGAAAATTGTGGTACCAAACTCCGTACCTGGCAAATCTTATACAATAACCGTATCCCATAAAGGAACACTTCGTTCCGGCTCGCAGGCATATTCGCTTCTGGTGAGCGGTGTCGGTAATGCATTATATTGTAGTTCTGCTCCTACAAGCAGCTCAGGTACGAGGATTGACGAAGTCGCCATAGGAAATGTAGATGTTGTTAATCCTTCAGGTTGTACTACTTATTCAGATTATACCAATCATATCATCAATCTCCAGTCAAACCAGTCTTATCCATTTACCATAAAATTAAGCAGCTGCGACGCATCTGCGGCATCAAGAGTTGTGAAGATATTTATAGATTATCAAAATAACGGAACATTTAGCCAGGCAGAAGTTAGCCCGGTTTTGACGGGCGGAAACAATGTTATTTATAGCGGCAATCTCGTGATTCCTGCTGGTCAGGTAGTCGGAAACAGCACACGATTGCGTATCGTGGCTGAGGAAACTACCGACACCTCTGTTGTTCAGGCTTGCGGTAGTTATGGTAACGGAGAAACTCAGGATTACACAGTAAAATTTATTGCACTTACAAATGATGTCAGTGCAAGTGCCATTGTTGATCCACTGCCAGGGTCTTGTGCAACAGATTCCCAAAGGGTATCCATAAGGATAAAAAATGCAGGAACGGTAGCTCAGGTGAATGTTCCTGTCTCTCTGAAAGTATTATCCGGGAACTCAACGCTTGTTAATATCGTTACCGTTTACCCGGATACAGTTCCACCGATGGGTTCTGCGATTTATACTTTTCAAACCCCGTATACAGCTGCCGCCGGCTCTACTGAAATTATCCAGGTGGCAACTTCTCTCCCGGGCGATCAGAATCCCGGCAATGATTTTATATCCGATACCATTACCGTAAGTTCTGGAACAGAAAAGGTAACCGGTGAAGCTGAAATATGCAGCAGCAACCCACCTGTGGCAGGGTTGAAAGCGAACTTAACGGATAGCACGGATGCTGTACTTTGGTTCGACAGCCCAACAGCAACTACTCCGATTGCGTCGGGTAGTCAGGCAACCACCACTGATATTCCCTCTAATAAAACTTATTATCTCGGATTGAACGAAATAAGCGGATCTATCGGACCAAAAACAAAAAATGAATTTCCAAGTGGAGGATATAATTACTTCCAGGGAAACTTTATTAAATTTCACAATGATGTTCCGGTAACAATAGCTACAAGCCGTTTGTATGTTGGTGCAGGAGGTAAAGTCGATTTCATTGTAGCCGACATTGCTGACTACGATTCCTGCGCTGGAACGTTTAGTTATTTCCCAATTTCCGAAAATGTAATTGACGTATACCCAACCACCACAACTCCTTCAAGAGTTGCTTCAAGCGTCAATTCCGCGAATGATACCGGTGCCGTTTATTTGCTGAATCTGCCCGTTCCCACACCGGGTGATCATATATTGATCGTGATTGCTGAAGACAGCGCCTTCCTGTTCAGAAATAATAATATCTCGTCAAATCCTTATCCTTTGGGTCTGCCGGGCATATTTACGATTACCGGAAATAGCGCCATTGATGTGTCTAATTGCAAGGACACCACTTTTTACCAGAATTATTATTACTTTCTGTACGATACC
>DATHPV010000085.1:0-6376 GCA_035483495.1 Puia sp. | reverse complement strand
TAAGGCGTTTACCATGCGAAAAAAAATATTAATAATAATTATCTCCGTTCCTCTGCTGGTATTACTAACATCTCTCAGTTATACCTGCTTCAAAAACTATTGTGCAAATGTCGAGGCAGCAGAACTTTACAAAGAAGGACTCAAACCGATAAAGAGCACGAACAATCAATTTGATCCGCAAACAGCATTGGACTATTGCGATTCCCTGTCGAGGTCACCTCAACCGTGGAGTAGTTTAGTAAATACATTATCAATGAAATCATTGCTATTATTAAAGTTGGGCAGAGAAAAAGAAGCAGCAGCAATGCTTATACAGATTCTGCAGACAAGAGGAGATAAAACCGATAATATATCCATGTCTATAAACAAAAACCTTGCGATTGCATACCTGCGGTTGGGAGAAAGAAACAATTGCATAAATAATCACTCTGACGCGTCCTGCATATTGCCCATTCGGGGAAAAGGAATTTATACAGACCCTTCCGCCACACAAAAAGGAATTGAAATTTACGAGCAGATTCTGCAAAAGGATTCAACCGACCTGGAATCAAGGTGGCTGCTTAATATTGCATCCATGACAATTGGTGAATATCCTTCCAAAGTGCCATCCCGATGGCTGATACCGGGGCTGGATACTGATAGTTCTTCCCATCCCGTGAAAGCTTTTCAGGATATGGCTGGGGTTCTTGGCTTAGATGGTCCGCGGAATTTGGCAGGAGGAGTTATCGTAGACGATTTTAACAACGATGGTTATCTGGATATCATTACTTCAACATGGGGATTGGATGACTGCATGCATTATTTCAGAAACAATGCAGACGGGACTTTCACCGACATTGCAGAAACTGCAGGCTTAAGTCGTATTAAAGGTGGATTGAATATTATTCAGGCTGATTATAACAATGATGGATTTACGGATATTCTGGTGTTAAGAGGAGCCTGGCTCGGAGAATTGGGAAAACAGCCGAATACATTGTTGAGGAATAACGGAAATGGAACTTTTACGGATGTTACCATTGAAAGTGGTCTCTTATCTTTTAATCCAACGCAAACCGGTGTCTGGGCCGATTTTAATAATGACGGATGGCTGGATCTTTTTATTGGTAATGAAAGTCGTGAATTCGAGCATCCCCATCCCGCAGAATTGTTTATCAATAATCAGGATGGCACATTTACCAACGTTGCTGAGGCCTCCGGCGTGGATTTTACAAACTTTATGAAAGGAGTTGCGTCAGCAGATTATAATAATGACGGGTGGCCCGATATTTTTATATGCGGATCCGAATATCAAAAATCACTGGCAGCCTCAGCCGGAGCCGAAGCGCTAAAAACACCCGAATCGTTGAAAGGAAATATGTTTCTGTATAGAAATAATCATGATGGTACGTTTACAAATGTTGCGTCAAAGGTTGGATTGAATAAGTCGGTATACGCCATGGGCGCTAATTTTGGTGATATCGACAACGATGGCTGGCTCGACATGTACCTGGGTACAGGAAATCCGGATGTCAGGTCGCTCGTTCCGAATAAAATGTTCAAAAATATTTCCGGTCAGCAATTTGCGGATGTGACTACCTCTGCACGGGTCGGCAATCTGCAGAAAGGACATGGTGTTTCCTTTGCCGATATTAATAACGATGGCTACCAGGATATTTTCATTAAGGTTGGAGGAGCAGTACCGGGTGACACTTACTTTAATTCCTTTTATGTAAATCCGGGTCAGAATGAGAACAATTGGATAGGTGTACTTTTAGAAGGCACAAAGTCAAACCGATCTGCCATTGGTGCACATATCGCAGTGAGTTTTACCGAAAAAGCCATGAAGAGAACCGTTTACATGGATGTAAATTCAGGCGGCAGTTTCGGCTCCAATCCATTAAGGAAAGAAATTGGAATAGGCGAAGCGAAAAATATAGACGAATTGATTATCAAATGGCCCACGAGCGGCATCGTACAGGTTTTCAAGAATATCGCTCCTGATCAGTTTATTAAAATAACAGAAGGCAAAAACCAGATAGAAAAAATGAACATTAAAACGCTGAAATATAAAGCGGCGCAAGGATTTCTAAATATGATCAGCTGCTCTCCTGTAAAGTAGTTATATGAAATTCGAAAACTATTTGGTGTATTTATCGCTTTTCCATTCATTATTTCGGATTGTGCATACACTGTAACTACATACAAATCGGAATTAAATATCCGAACCTTAATTACGGTTTGTACCGAAAACTGCGGATAATCACTTCAACTGGTTTCTCATCTTCCGGTGGGTTTCCGTTGAACAGCCAGAAATTAATATGTACCGGCATTTCCAAACGGCTCACGGATGTTGTTGGTCTCGCAAAAACTGAAGAGAAAATCAGGTTTTTAGGATCTGTGGAAATACTATCAAAACCTGCACACACAACAGTATCTGCATTTCTGCGGAAATAATATGTGCTTAGTGTAGACTTCAGCGAAAATTCTTTGGTAGTTGCGCTGTTCTTGGCATTATCCGTTTTTGCGGGCCAGATCGTATAATTTAAATTCGGATAAGCCGGGTTACCCCACCTGGCTATTTCAATATCCATTTCATCATACCCATCGTTACCTGAATAGTTAAAAAGGCCCAGTACAATATTTTTATCAAAATGATCAATGGCTCCCTCCACGACAAACGTATAAGTACCATATCCAAATTTCATTGAAGTAGTAATCTCCGGACAAATCCAGCGACCGTTTATTGGATCTTTCGTAATCAACAAATGCAGTCGTCCCAATCCATCCACCTGAACACAGGAATCGGAAAAATAATTTGGGCCCGGACCTTCTTTAGCCCTCGTACTCCGGATATTCCATTCATATCCGCTGAACGAAATTTTCTTGTCGGGCCTTGTATCCTGTGCGGGGCAAACTAATTTAATTTCTAATAAGCAAAATAAAATAATCCATCTGACCATATATCCGTTTTTAATTGGATGGCATTGAGTTTTTGACTACTTTTTCTCATTCATTTACATTCTCATAAATATCATTCACCGTAAGTTTCTTAATTATTTCAATATGCGAAAGCTATTTATTTGTTTTTTAAGTATTACGATTATCCTTGCCAGCTGCAAGTTAAACAACCCCGATAAACCGGCTGTTTCTGCGGACACGGATTTCCAGCAGCTTTCGGATAGTTTCTTACTGGGATATCTTTCCTGGCGACCACAGACAGCTGTTAGTTTGGGTTTACACGAATATGACGGAAAACTTACTAATCTGAGCAAGGAATCTATCAGCAAAGAGCTTACCAGGCTCAAAGACTACGAGCAAAAACTGGAGGCGATCGACACGAGTGCACTGAGCGCAAAAATGTTTTATGACCTGAGAATATTGAAACTTGCCATAAAAGCGGAGATTTTTGGAATAGAAGATTTAAATAAGTTCGCAGTTAATCCGATGACCTACGCCGGCCTGATAGACGTAAATATTTATATCAGCAGAAATTTTGCTCCTATTGAAGATCGTCTTAAATCAATCATTGCCATTGAGAACCAGGCACAGCAGCAGTTTGATTTTGCGAGAGCGAATCTGCAGGACTCACTGGCAAAACCTTATGTAGAAACAGCTATTAAAATTGCAAAAGGCTCCGCATCGTTTCTAGGCAATGAACTGGTAGCAGCATTAAAAGATGTGAAAAATGATTCCCTGATGAACTTGTTTAAAGAATCTAACAAGAAGGCTATTGACGCCATAAATGGTTTTGCAGGCTATCTCGAAAAAGAAAAACTTCCAAAAGTGCATAATCATTATGCGATCGGCAGGGACAATTATATGAAAATGCTGTTGTACAATGAGGACATCAATATTTCCCCGGAAGAAGTGTTGGCTATCGGACAGAATCAGTTAAAAAAAGAACAGGATATGTTCAATGCAGCCGCAAAGATCATTAATCCAAATAAAAAACCAGTAGACGTATACAACGATCTGGAAAAAGATCATCCCACAGCAGACAGTCTTCTTCCCAGCGCCAGAAAAACCATGGAATCGATAAGACAATATCTGATCGACAAGAAAATCGTTACAGTACCATCCGAAGTTCGGGTGCAGATTAAAGAAACACCCGCATATGCCAGAGAAACAAGCACTGCATCGATGGATTCACCAGGCCCTTTTGAAACAAAAGCACCCGAAGCGTATTATTATATTACGCCGGTGGATCCTAAATGGACAGGCATTCAAAAAGAAGACTGGCTTAAGTCTTTCAATTATTATACGACCGATGTCGTGACCATTCATGAAGTATATCCTGGTCACTACACACAGTTTTTGCATCTGAATGCTTCATCAGCCACCAAAATCGAGAAGATCTTTGGTAGTTATGCTTTTATTGAAGGCTGGGCTCATTACTGCGAAAAAATGATGCTGGATGAAGGATTTGGAAATAACGGAGATTCTCTCAGGGCTGCAAAGTACCGGCTGGCACAATCCGGCGATGCACTATTGCGCTTATGTCGGTTATGCGTGTCCGTTAAAACGCATTGCCAGAATATGACGCTGGATGAGGGCACTAAATTTTTTATGGACAACTGGTATCAGGGCGACAAACCGTCCAGGCAGGAAGCTCTTCGTGGCACGTTTGATCCGGGATATCTTTTTTATACCATTGGCAAATTGGAAATACTCAAGTTGCGTGCAGACTATCAACAGCAGGAAGGTGCCAACTATTCCTTGCAGAAATTCCACGATATGATGCTGGACAACGGTATGCCTCCTATTCGCCTGTTGCGTGAGTTGATATTGAAAGACTCAACCATCTGGAGCCGTACCCTGAATTGATTTAATAAAAAAGAATAGCGATATTTGGAATATAATTCGGCCCGCGAAATCCAATTATTTTAACCTGATGAAACAAAGGAAATTCTGCCGGAGCTTACTCCAAATCTGCATACTTCTGGCCTGCAATGCCAGGCTGTTTGCACAACAACCCGATGAACGACCCAGGCTGATATCTCTTGAAAAAAGGCGGTTTGAATTAATGATCCACCATGACACCACTCAGCTGTCCGGGTTGCTGGCAGACAGTCTCATCTATATTCATTCGAGTGGCATTATCGACAATAAGGCATCTCTTATGAAGGATATCGGATCGGGTCATATTACATATCTTTTTATCATTCCGGAAAAAGTAGTCGCTTCTGTAGATGGCAATTATGCGTGGATTTACGGTAGAGCAAATGTCAGGTTTAAATTGTCTACCATGACGGGAACCATTGACCAATATGTAAGTTTTGTTGAACTGTACCAGCACAAAAAATATCAATGGCAACTGGTGATGTGTCACAATGCCAGAATAGAAGCAAATGCACCTTATTATAACATTGCCGTTCCACAGGTTAAGGAAGGTATAACGCCATCTATTTATTGAGTTGTCAGATCCATACAACGAGGCACCATCTTCGCAGAGAGATCAGGATCCTTCATGGATTTATCGAAAGGAAACATGGGTCTCAAAAAAGGGGGTGCATGCCCGTTAGTTAAACGCGTGTATAATTGTCTACAGTTCCTTTCCGGTTTTTTTTAAGAGTACATGATTTACAGCCATTTATCTTCTGGCAGGGTTTTTAAACTCTATATACCATAACAGTCATCTATAATCAGTAAATATGAAACAGACTTTAAGAAAAACATTGGGATTGGTCGCTTTTCTTTTTATGATAGCGTTTTCGATGTCTGGTTGTGCTGAAAGTCATTATTATGATACATACCATCATCATTCAAGAGAATGGTATGACAGACACCACACACCGCCACCAGCCAATGTAAATTTTGACGTAGACGTTCACGGATAAGAGAAATAGTCGCGTACATGAAAAAGCCCCTGTTAATCCGGGGGCTTTTTTTATTTGACAGAAATAAGGCCGTTATTGCTTTTCCCTGATTGCTTTAAATTCAGAACCTGTTTTCCATGCAGGCCAGGTGGTTTCAAATGCGAGTCGTTTCCCGATCATAAATAAAAGCTCCATATCCTGCATACCGCCTTCGAAAGTCCAGCTGGAATCATATTCGTCAGACTGTGAGTGATAATGGTGCGCAGTGTAATCGTCTTCCTGTTTCTTACCATAATCCTTTCCTTTACCTACAATATCCGTTCCTCCGGAAACATCAATGGCGGGCACTCCCACTTTCGCCAGACTGAAATGATCGGAGCGAAAATAATGTCCCGCTTCGGGATGTGTTTCAGGAGAAATATACCGGCCCTGTATTTTTGCAGCGTCTTCCACATAATTCTCCAGTTCATTTTGACCGTAACCGGTGATTACAATATCATTACTTTTTTCATTGGGTTTTATACCATCCATATTAATATCAGCTACCGTTTTCTTAAGTGGATATATCGGATTTTCACCAT
>DATHPV010000084.1:0-3847 GCA_035483495.1 Puia sp. | reverse complement strand
GAATCTGTATGGAAAAATGGGTTACTACGAAGACGCAGCTTTTTATTTTACAAGAGCATTTGCGATCTCCCCCTCATTTGAATTCGCAAGAACGCTGTTTGTTATATACCTTAAGATTGACGAGCCAAATAATGCCTTGCCCTATCTGAACTATGCCATCCAAAACAATACTTCCAATTTGAACTTACTTCCGGTCAGGAAATATACGGGAGAGATTATTGATCTTCAGAAATCAATGGCCGGAGATTCTTCGAATTTGCCCGTCTTAAACCTGATCGCTGCCAAATATATGACGATGGGGAATAAGGAAGGGGCGTCAAAATATCTGGAGAAGATTTTGAAATTAGATCCTAAAAACAAAGAGGCGCTGGCTTTGATAGGACAAATTAAAAAAGGATGATGAATGAAGAATTTTATAAAAGATTCGGGATTTAAAATCTCAAAAGTACAATCAAAGGAATTTGGTTTGGCAGCTGTCCTTGTGACATCATTCCTTGCTATTCACTTCAGAGACTTCAATTACATGAAAGGTGCATTTGTTCTAACAGTTTTAACCATGTTTTTGCCTTCCGTATTTTATCCTTTCAGTTTCTGCTGGTTCGGAATTGGAAAGATATTAGGAAACATAAGCTCTTACCTGGTTCTGGGAACAATTTATTTTCTAATTGTTGTTCCAGTTGGGTTCATAAGAAGAATATCAGGAAATGACGATCTAAATTTGAAGCAGTTTAAAAAATCGAGAAACTCTGCAATGACGGATCGAAATCATATTTTTAATGACAAAGATCTAATGAATTCCTTTTAGTGACTTTTATATATAATAGAATATGGAGTTTATAAAAGAATTGTTTTCATTTTTGAAAACGAGAAAGAAATACTGGTTGCTGCCTCTCATATTGATCCTGATCCTGTTTGCCGCGCTTATTATAGTTAGTAGTGCAACGGCACTGGGTCCTTTAATATATACCTTATTTTAAAAAGTAATGGCAGAGATCATTTTGGGAATTTCGGCATTTTACCATGATAGCGCTGCAACTTTAATTATAGATGGTGATATTATAGCGGCCGCACAGGAAGAAAGATTTACCAGGTTAAAACACGACTCCTCATTTCCAGACAATGCGATCAATTATGTACTGCAGGAAGGTGGCATACAATATGATGATCTTACGGCAATTGCTTTTTACGACAAGCCATTGTTGAAATTTGAACGGATTTTGGAAACCTACCATGCATTTGTGCCAAATGGAGTAAGGAATTTCATATCCTCCATACCGATATGGGTCAGAGAGAAAATATTTATAAAGAAAATTTTAAGGAAGAAATTTAAACGATCAAAAGGAAGCAATATTCCCATTCTATTTCCGGAACATCATTTGTCCCATGCTGCGAGCGCTTTCTATCCTTCGCCATTTGACGAATCAGCCATATTAACCCTTGATGGCGTTGGTGAATGGGCTACAGCGAGCATTAGTTTAGGAAAAGGAAATCAGATTAAAGTAATTAAGGAGCTGCGTTTTCCACATTCGGTTGGACTTTTGTATTCGGCGTTTACTTATTACCTGGGTTTTAGTGTTAACAGCGGGGAGTATAAGCTGATGGGTCTCGCACCTTATGGAAATCCGCAATCCTCGCAAACCATGGAATTCAAAAGAAAAATTCTTTCTGAACTGGTTGATGTCAGAGAAGATGGATCTATCATATTAAATATGGATTATTTTGATTTTGCTACTAAATCAAGAATGACCAATGATAAAAAAATGGAGTTACTTCTTGGTATATCGAGGAGAACACCTGAAACAGAGATTAAGCGTGATCATATGAATCTGGCTTTAGCGATTCAGGAGATTATTGAATCTATTGTTGTTGCGTTGGCCCGTACAGCGCAATTATTAACTCGAAGTAAAAATTTAGTCATGGCCGGTGGAGTTGCGTTAAACTGCAGAGCCAATTCCAAAATACTTAATGCCGGGCTATTTGATAAAATCTGGATACAGCCTGCTGCGGGTGATGCAGGGGGATCTTTAGGAGCGGCGCTGGCAGCGTATTATATCTGGTCAAAAAAGGAGAAGAGAATCCGTCCGGACTCAGATAAAATGCAGGGGTCTTATTTGGGACCGCAGTATTCAGATAATGAAATCTTAAAATATTTGAGAAAATATGAACCGCATTACGAATATTTTAAAGAATTCGATGAAATAATATCACTCGCAAGCAAAAAAATTGCTGAAGGAAATGTGATCGGCTGGTTTCAGGACAGAATGGAATTTGGCCCACGTGCATTGGGAAACAGGAGTATTCTTGGTGATTCACGAAATCCCGAAATGCAGAGTATAATTAATTTAAAAATCAAGTTCAGGGAAGGCTTCAGACCATTTGCGCCGGCCATACTTCGTGAGGACTTTGATAAGTACTTTATATGTAGCGAAGCATCGCCATATATGCTTTTTGTTTTTCCGCTGAAGGAAACTCACAGAAAGGTACTGCCTGAAAATTATTACGAGTTGAAGATCATGGAACAACTCAATTACCAAAGATCAGATTTTCCGGCAATAACCCATGTGGACTTTTCATCCAGAGTTCAAACGGTTGACAGGCTGACCAATGCAAAATTCTGGGGATTGCTCCATGCTTTTAAAAAACTGACTGGTCATGGCATGTTGATCAACACTTCATTTAATATCAGAGATGAGCCAATTGTTTGTAATCCCGAAGATGCTTATTTGGGATTTATGCAAAGCAGGATGGATTTCCTCGTAATTGGTAATTATTTTTTCGATAAAAAAAATCAAAAGCCGCACACTATTACAAATCCGTGAGCTTGAAAATAAATCGTTGCCAATGCTGCGATAAAAAAACCATTAGGCAGTTGGAGAACGCAGTCTGATCGGCCTATCTCAATTGTTCGAATGAGTATTTTTTCCGATTAAGTCAAATACAAAATTGAGTTGTGTATCTGTGCCCGACAGAATATCGTTCATGTTGTTTGGAATGATATATTCCGGGATCGTGCCTCTTCCGACCCGGGCTGGTGGAGTAACTGCATTGTCATAATACAATAGCGGTATGTTAACGAATATCTTTGTCAGGGGTAATACCAGAGGAATGAACTCCCCGCCGTTGTCGCCCGTATAATTTCCCTGCGTCTCTTCGCCGACAAAAACACCTAAATGATTACTGTATGCTACTGCCGAAAATTCACCGGCAGAAGATCCACTGCCACCGTTCACAATAAAATATACTTTACCTGTGAACCGGTTCTTTTGCGGAAGTTGTATCGCCAGTGTTTTATTGTATTCTTCCTTAACAGTAAATGTGCCGTCTTTTTCAGGGATCAATTCATTCTTAATATTTTTAAGTTCTTCTTTTGATACGGAAGATAGTTGCAGGAACGCGGAGCTGTCGGTTACAGTGTGGAATCGACGATAGTAATAAGACGGCGTGCCAATCAGGTATGTGATCAACACCTGCCCGGTGTTATCCCAACCCCCTGGATTATACCGTAGATCTATAATGAGGTTGTTTATTTTATTTTTCCGAATCTCCTCAAAAGATTTCTCCAAAAAATCCTGCATTTTGCTGGCGGCCTCGTCTGCGTTTTTCCCTATGCCAAATGTTCTCATGGTCATCAGAGCTGCATCGCGTTTTTTGAATATCTCCAACCTGCGGGGTTTGGCCTGGTTGAGTTTACTTCGCGGGCCATAAATCTTTAACAGGGCTGCATTCACAGGATTGGCGCCCACAAACTTATCAAGATCTGTAAAACCTGTAGCAGGCTCCTCCGTTTTTACGGTATCTCCCGTTGGCATTTTGAAAGTTGTCGAAAAATGATCCGGCTGATTCACAA
>DATHPV010000083.1:0-2704 GCA_035483495.1 Puia sp. | reverse complement strand
CGATCTATTGATGGAGACCCGGACGACGATATTGTCATGGTTGCCAATTCAATAATAGAGGACGAAAGAAAGAAAGGACATGGAAGGTTAGCGGAACGTCTTAAGGGGATACTGTCTAAAAATCTTCATACAAATCAATCTATTAAAGGAGAACTTCGGAATATTTTTGGTAATACGGTATCAATTCCGACCGATAAAAGAAGTAACATCCCTCTTGCTGTCCAGATCCCAAGAGATGAGCTTCGTCATGAAATGATCCTGTCAAAAGAAGTCGAGGAAAAAATTGCGCGGGTTGAACAGGAATTTTTGGCCCGTGAACGATTGGCCCATTACGGCCTGCAACCGCGAAGACGTATCTTGTTTCATGGATATCCGGGCTGCGGTAAAAGCATGAGTGCTGAACGCATCGCCTGGAACATAGGGCTTCCTTTCTTAAAAGTGAAATTTGAAGCAGTTGTATCATCCTATTTAGGAGAATCCGCAAATAATTTATCCAAGCTTTTTGAATCAATTAAAACATTTCCCAGTGTGTTGTTGCTGGATGAATTCGATTTTATTGCGAAGTCGAGAATAAGTAAAAATGATGTTGGTGAAATGCACAGGGTAGTAAACATTTTACTGAATGTCCTTGAAGATTTTTCCGGGCCTGGTTTAATTATAGCTACAACCAACCTTGAGGGAGCCATCGATAAAGCGATTTTCAGAAGATTCGATGATATCATTGAATTACCTAAACCTGGGAAAAATGAAATATTACGGCTCTTAAAATCAACTTTAGCATCAATTAAATGCGATAAAAATCTGAATTGGAATGGTGTGGCAGGTCAACTGGAGGGTTTTTCTTCTGCTTTGGTTGTAAAAGTTGCCACAGATGCTGCAAAGTTTTCTGTAATCCAAGGGGATGGCGTGATCAAAAACCATTTTTTTGATCAGTCACTTGCAGAAAACCAATTGTACAATAAATAATTAATGCCCGAATTCCCGCATCTCAGCCTGCGACAAAAGCTCGATGGCCGTTATAAATTTACAGGCAGAGCTATTGAAAAAAAAATTGATCCTCAAACGGAAGCAAACCTTAATCAACGTTCTGGCCATGGCAATCAATTATTGCGTGAAGTTGAAGCATTGGTTCAGGATCATAGAGCTTTTTTACGGGAAAGAGAACAAATGGGACTGCAACCCATTTTTAACGAAAACACACTTCCCTTATTTTTACAGATAGATTCCAAAGATTTTGATATAGAATCTTTGAAAGGTTTTGGTATTGAAATAATTTCAGAAGAGGAGGATGGATTTATCATCGGCGCCAATAATGATAATTTCCAGTCACTGGGTGAGAAAATTGACCAATTTATTAATGAACAGGGGAGATCTAAAGATCAGGCGGCTAAACTCTGGCAGATTGTTCAGGGAACTCAATGGAGGGTGAATTATATATTGTCAGAGAGTTTACGGGAAAAATATATTGCTGGTATCGATGACAACGAGCAGCTTGAAGTGGATGTTTCTGTGGCCTGCTATTTAAAATTTCCAGATCGGCCTGAAAAAGGGGAGGCTGAGAGTGATGAAAAATATGAGCGGGCGCGCTTAAGGTTCCAACAAAAATATAGTTCAGGCGACACAAACAGGCGATTGCGACGTCAAAGGTTGGCCGAGACAGAAGATCATTTCGAAGAACGACTGGATCGCTGGAGAAGAAATTTGCAAACAGCAGAATTGGAAAGAGATGAAATCGCATCTTCCCGACAAGAATATCTCACTAATTTCATAGTAAATATTTACAAAGGCGAACTGCTCAGCAGCTTCATAGATTTAAAAGATAGTTTTGGGTTTCGGACACGTATTTCAGGTCAGGCTTTTAAAGACTTATTACTACTCTACCCCTATGTGTTTGAAATCAGTGAAGTGGAACAACCGGAAGTGGAAGAAGCCGTCAACGAACTGGTCAGTCCCGAGGATATTGAAATTTTGAGTCCGGATATTGGTTCTCCTACAGTTTGTATAATTGATAGTGGCCTGCAGGAACAACATATTTTATTGGCTCCGGCAGTACTGACAGCATATTCCAGAAACTATGTTCCTTACGAAAGTACAACATCTGACCAAGTTCGAAACGGTGGTCATGGCACCAAAGTAGCAGGCGCGATATTATACGGCAATAATATTCCATCGAACGGTACCCACCAGCCGCCATGTTTTTTGACGAATGCAAGAATTTTGGATGCTGATAATTGCCTTCCGAGCAGTTTGTTTCCACCAGAGCTAATGGAACAAATTGTTGATGAATTCAGCGATATCCGGATTTTCAATATGTCAGTTGCTTCAAGAGGACCCTGTCGTGCTACGCATATGTCAACATGGGCGGCAATGATTGATTCTCTTATTCACAACCGCAAGATTTTATTTTTGCTGGCAAGTGGAAATATTAAGAGCACTACCGGACAACTTCAACGGCCAGGTGTTATGGAATACCTGCAGGCCGGGTTGCAATATCCTGGTTATTTGACGCAGCCAGCATCGAGAATTGCCAATCCTTCGCAAAGCCTTTTAGGACTGACAGTTGGTTCCGTGTGTATTGGTGAATTTGAGAACGCTGACCGAATTTCTTTTGGAAAACGAGATCACGTTTCGTCATTTTCCCGGAGTGGACCCGGGATGTGGGGTTCTATTAAGCCGGATGTCGTGGAATATGGTGGTGATTTTC
>DATHPV010000082.1:0-2567 GCA_035483495.1 Puia sp. | reverse complement strand
CAGTTCCCGTTTTTGTAGGCTTCTGTTTCATTCTCACGGGACTGTTCTCCCCGGGTATTGGTCAGTTCATAGTTTACGAATAGCTTATTATAAACCGACTGGTCGTTCGTTGCTGCATATTTATAGATAGAGGCGGACCCTAAAACAAGGACAAAAACAGCGGCAATACGCAGTGCAGTTCTGTACATGCTGCGAACTACCGCCTTTTCAGGCTTGGTTTCAAGAGACTGTCTAACCTTTGAAACCTTTTGATTAATCGCGTTCAGGCGAATGGTGTCAATGGCCAGTTCCTCATATTTAGCATCGTTATTTGTTTGCATATTGTCCATCTGATATATAGTTCTTTCTGATTAGTAACCGCAGTGAGGAGAAAGGTAACTGCTTCTGTAAAATAAAAAAAGGCCGGATAGAAATCCAGCCCGTTTAAAATCCAATATCCTATGAAAAACCATTTATTATAGGGCAATGCATATGCCATTTCAATTCAGTCTTAGAATCAACTATTTAAGAGTTTAAATTTTCCCCAAATTGGACGAATTTTCCCAAATCAAAACACGATAAAGTAATTTCATCGAAACAACCCGGTTTATTCTGGCGCGTCACCCGCGAAATCACTTATGGTCACTGAGAATTGTTTCATAGCTCTCATGTTTTCTTAATTTCCCAGCGGGTTGATACTGCTCGTCTCTACCATCAGCATAACCGTTTTTTCGAGGGCCCTGGTTTTATGCATGACTCCTTTGGGCACGGTAGTTCCCGTCATCGGCAGCAGTTCAATGGTTCTTCCTTCCAGGTCAATAAACAATTTGCCGGATAACACGAAGAAAAATTCATCATCCTCGTCGTGTTTGTGCCAGTGATATTCGCCCTGAACAATTCCCAGTCTGACTGCACTATCGTTCACGTTAGTGAGAGTCTGATTGAACCACTGTTCCTTATTCTCAGCGATGATTGCCGGCACGTCAATAATTTCCAGGTTGTCATATTTGACATCCATATTTTGTTTGTACTGAATCTGATTGGTCATGAGATATAAATTGAATTGCAAAAATACCTGATTCGAATTATGCGGATTCGAAAAAAAGTTTTGAATCTCAGGGTGATTCGATCCTCCCCCTCGTGTTCCAGGGTTCGTGTTATAATTGAAACGCATCCGCTGGTTGGCGTTTTGTGAACTTCTCCATCTATAGTAAATTTAATATTTAATTCCGATCTCATAAGAATAGTCATTGCCCGCCACCCTGAATATGATGATCAAGTCTGCGACCGCTAAATTGCTGTTCGATCATTTTATTACAGAACTGCAAAAGATCGGTACAGTTGACATCCATCCGCATAAAACCATGATCAGCATTTATCATGGGAAACAAGGAGTGGCATATGTTACCCAGGCCGGTAAGAATTTTATCCATGTGGTGTTTGCTTTTAAACAGCGTTACGATGACAACCTTTGCTTTATACGCATACAGGAAGTACCCGGCAGACACACGATCTATCACCACTTAAGAATATTACACAAAGAAGATATCAATGACGAGGTTCGTACATTTATTCGGATAGCTTATAACAGAATTCCACAGAAAATTAATAAGGCAATCGGGCAAAAAATAAAAACCATGCGCACACAGACTTTCAAAATAGAAGTTTCTCCTTCGGCAGGGACCGTTTCGGCAAAATATATTTTGCCAGACAAACCAACATGCATTTTCACACTCTCACATGGGGCGGGAGCAGGTATGGACCACTCATTCATGGAAACGCTGGCGGAGACTCTTGCAAAAGCGGGCATTGCTACCCTGCGGTTTAATTTTCCCTTTATGGAAAACAAGAAAGGCAGACCCGATTCTCCTGCGATCGCTCACGCAACGATAGCCGCCGCCATTGAGAAGGCGCATGATTTAAACCTCGGGCTGCCGCTGTTTGTTTCCGGAAAATCATTTGGTGGAAGAATGAGTTCACAATGGCTTGCTGAACATCCGTATAGTTTCGTCTCAGGCATTATCTTCTATGGTTTTCCGTTGCATCCCTCAGGCAAACCCTCCACCGAGCGCGCTGACCATTTGAAAGCATTGAAAATTCCGATGCTTTTTTTGCAGGGCAGTAAGGATGCGCTGGCGACCTGGCCGCTCATTAAAACAGTATGCAAATCTTTGCGGAAAGCCACGCTGGTAGAACTCGAAGGAGCCGATCATTCTTTTAAAGCAGGGAAAAAAGATATTCTGTCATTGTTGGTCAATGAAACAAAGAACTGGGTGGAGAAAATACTTAAGTAACAATCATCAGATTATTGTCGTTCAGAAATAACTAATTTTAAAGGGTAAACCTTATTTCCTACCAGGGTGATTGACCGGAAAATGTGCCTGCATGCAACGGACTGCTTTGACTGTGCTTGTAAGTCTGACTTTAATAAGTATGCAGGTGCATGCGCAACAGATAAGTTTTTCAGGGAATGAGGTTCAACTGGAAACATTCTTCACGTCGGTATCGAAGCAGACCGGTTATGTTTTTTTCTACAATGCTTCCCTGCTCAGCAATATTCCGCCTTTGTCAATCCGGCTGAAAAATGT
>DATHPV010000081.1:0-2029 GCA_035483495.1 Puia sp. | reverse complement strand
ACCTCAAGCTTATGCGAAGAATAGACTGTATCAATAAAATTACAACCCACGCAGCGCGTTTTGTCTTAGAAGTCGAAGGCTTCAACGCGACAAATCAATACCATATAAATATTCACGCTGAAAATTTTCTTATTCCTGTATTGAACGAAATTTTTCAGCTTGATCTTGAAAATATCAATGCCACGCAAAAAAAGAATTTTCCTGCAATAGATCTCGTTGACTACAAAAACAGGGTTGCCTTCCAGATTACAGCAACGGCTACATTTGAAAAGATAAAAAGCACCTTACAGACGTTTTTTGAAAAAAAACTGGATAAATATTTTGATACCCTATATTTCTATATTATCACAGAAAAGAAGGGGAAATATCCAGAGAATAAATTAAAAGAAATACTACCTGGCGGCTTCAATTTTAATACGAATGATTATATAATCGACAAAGATGCGCTTTTGCAACGCATCAATGCTATAAACGCCACTCCCAAACTGGAATTGTTAGCTAAACTGTTCGAACATGAGTTTTCGGATGTACAGATAGAAACTCGGAATTCGGAATTTAAATCTGGATTTTTAAAAAGCGAGCCTGAGGACATATTTCCGAACCTGCTTGAACTGTCTTTTCCAGATAAATTTTATATTGCCAATTTGAACATTGATGAAAAGGGAATAACAGAGGAAATCAATGAAAGGCTTCAAAGATCCGGTAAAAAGCGAGTCAATAAAATAAGGACGGAAAAATTAATCACTCATGTATTAAGAAATAGTGAATGTTATCTAAGAGACTGGATTCTGCACGAAAACTCTATATACACTATAAGAGATCTGCATGACTCAAAGGAACTACTAAGACAAGTAATAGATGTAGGAAGCATTTCGGCGCAAAATTGTAAAGATTATTATAATAGCAATGATGACAGCAAGAATATTTTTAGATACTTACTTCGAAACACTCTAATTGAATTATGCAATGGCAAAGGTCTTCAGTGGTTTGGTGAGAAGAAGATATTGCGATTTGCAAATAGCCGCTCGATGCCCAATAAAAAGCAAGTCAAGTGGAAAGGCAAAAATGAGGCTACAAAAACGGTCATATTTGAAATAATTAATAAGAAGGAGGGGCACATAATCTGCTATAGAAACTTGGCATTTCGACCTTCGTTTGAATGCATAGGAAGCAAATGGTTTTTGGTGGTCAACCCTACCTGGAGCTATACAAATCCTTACGGGTACAAAACCAGCCGGTTTGAACCGGGCTATATGTCAGGAATAAAACGGTTAGAAAATAATTCCAGTGTGTATAATTATTTTAGATTCTTTGGCTACCATCTGACATACTCGGACCTTTTCACAAAGCCGTATCCGTTTCTCAAGCTACTACTGCCATTTCCTTTAACAATTGTTCCAAAATTGGAAGAGAAAACCTGGCGACCTGCAAAGCTTCCCGAACAATCTACGACGACAGTTGAAGTGGCAAATGACAGGGATACAGAACTGGATAAAACTCTATTTGATTAATGAAACTAAGATATATTGAAGAGCCTTCGCTACAGTTTGGTGATGGACAACACATATGTCCTAAGCAGGGAATCTCTTTACACAGCCCATTTGATCATGACCAGGTAAGACCTGAAAGAATTACACTTGGAATTATTGGAAAATCGGAAAGTATTGAAAAAGTGCTGGCCTGGCTTGATAGCTGCAAATCTCACATTGGCGGCAAGCAAAGTAAAAATCCGCATCCCAAGTTATTTCCAAGTTTTCCCGGATTTAATAAACAAACGGGTTTTTTATGCAACATTACTTGGGATGACTCATATATTAGAAAACTCAAAAATTCTGAATTCGACGCTATTATTCGTAAACATGAAAATCTCGAGGACAGAATAAAAGACATTGGCCAATTGTATTTGGATGAAATTAAATTTTTGGCAAAGAATAAAAATCCGGACGTAATACTTTGCGCTCTGAACGAAAATTTTATCACCTATATAACAGAAGATACTGTATTGCTAAATTCGGAGGAGGAAGAGCAA
>DATHPV010000080.1:0-4163 GCA_035483495.1 Puia sp. | reverse complement strand
ACAACAATCTGTATCCAGGATCGGGATAGGACATATTTTTGTAGGGATTTTCATGCTCAAATGTTGGATTCCCGATATTTTCAACCATTCCTATATAATAATTGTCATCCTGGTTTCGATTCTCTTTGATATAGTGTAGTTTTTCAATCAGTGACGGGCTGAGGTTGTCTTTGACAAAGAGATAACCATAGTCAGGAAATATTTGTATGGTGCTATCCGGTCCTGTAGTGCTGCATTTCAAACAAACATCCGGTTTCCCGATTGAGTCAACCCATTTTTCCAATTCAATATTCGCGGCAGCTTTTGATTCAGCTGATATAATTTTCGGCATGATCCTGAATAAAGACGCATCCCAGTTATAGTCACCACGGGCTATGGCCGGGTGGTAATATTTTAGAAAGCCCCAGATCATTCCAAGATTGGTGAGGTTTTCAATTTTAATCGGATTCAGATTATTTAAAACTATTTCAGATCCATCACTAAATGAAGTATCGTATCTGGCCATTATCCTGCGAATGTATATCTGTCGAATAGAATACCTGCCCGACATCGCAGTATCATCATCCAATGACTCGATGATCATGGTATAACTTCCGTTGTCAGGTCCTTCAAAAAGTATTTTCTCCGGGCCGTATTCGCCATTGGGTGAATCAAAATAGCCCACCCTGCTGGTATCTCCTTTTTTGTAAATACTGATGCTTAAATCAATTCCCATTTGTTTAACCAGAGCACTGAGCGTATATCCTTTTTGCAGAGCGAATTCAAACTGTTGTTTATCTTTTTTATGAATACTGAAAACAGTTTCGACAGTTGGAATCGGTTGAGACAACGCACTCAACGTGATGAAGAAAACAGCCATTGAAATATACACTGATCGCATAAGGGATAATTAAAATGTATGGAGAGGATGAAATGCGTAAGGAAAGTTACATAAAATCGAATTTTTGATAGTTTAAGTGAGAAAAGAGGAAAACAGCGTTTCATTTTTACCAACGATCGCCTTTTTATGGGTTTGATTTATTAATTTCAGGAAAACCCTTTTCACCGTGAGAAGATATTTCTACTCCTTCGTGCTTTTGTTTATTAGTAAATCCGCAATCTGTCAGACGATAAACTACCCACTTACACCCACGGTTGATTCTTCAGATACCTATTTCGGCGTCAGAGTGAATGATCCTTACCGATGGCTGGAGAATGATTCATCCACGGAAACCAAAAACTGGGTGACCGCGCAAAATAAAATCACCGACGATTATATATCAAAGATCCCTTTCCGGAATCAGATCAAAAAAGAGCTGACCGAAAATCTCAATTTTGCTAAAATAACCGCTCCCGTCCGGAATGGGGATTGGTATTATTTCTATAAGAATTCAGGTTTACAAAATCAAAACGTTATCTACCGGATGAAAAAACAGGGAGATACAGCTTCGGCGGAAGTTTTTCTGGATCCAAACAGCTTTGCCCGCAACGGATCGGTCAGTTTCCAGGGATATAGTTTTTCCGAAGATTTTTCTCTTTACAGTTATCTGATTTCAAATGGGGGGTCAGACTGGCGGGAGATCATCGTCAGGGACACGCGTACTAACCAACAGATTGGCGACACTATACGGAATGTAAAATTCAGCGAGGCCAGCTGGTATAAAAACGAAGGTTTTTATTACAGCACTTATGAGATTCCTGCCGGCCAGAATAAACTGGTTGTCGAGTCTGATCAGGCAACGGTTTATTATCATAAAATGGGAACTCCCCAAAGCGAGGATCGGTTTATTTATGGAGGAAAAAAACAGCCACACCGTTATATCAACGCAGACGTCACTGAAGACAAACGTTATCTGATCATCAGCACGGCCGAATCCACCTATGGAAATCATCTTTATATCCAGGACCTCGATAAAAAAGAAGCACCCATCCTGCCTATTTTTACTGATGATAATGCCAGTGTGAATTTCGCCGACAATAAAGACGATATCATTTATCTGATCACTGACAGGAATGCTCCGAATCACAAACTGGTAAAAGTAAATGCCGCTAACCCTGGTCCCGAGAACTGGAAGGATGTAATTCCGGAAACCGAAAACCCGGTCAACTTCTCCAGCGGAGGTGGATATTTTTTCGCCAGTTATATAGCCGACGTGAAGTCACTGGTGATTCAATATGATTTTGACGGAAATAAGATCCGTGAGATAAAACTGCCGGCAGCAGGTTCTGCATTTGGTTTCAATGCTTATAAAAATGAAAAAGAATTGTTTTATACTTTCATTTCCTTCACTTACCCCAATACCATTTACCATCTGGATTTAAAAAGTGGTGAATCCACATTTTATAATAAACCAGGTGTTCATTTTAACCCGGATGATTTCATAACGAAGCAGGTTTTTTATAACAGTAAAGACGGTACAAAAATTCCGATGTATATCGTGTATAAGAAAGGTATTCAGCTCAATGGAAAGAATCCGGTTTACTTATACGGTTATGGTGGATTTGACATCAGTTTAACTCCGTCATTTTCTGCAAACCGGATGATATGGCTGGAGCATGGAGGAATTTATGCACAGCCCAATCTTCGCGGTGGTGGTGAATATGGCAAGAAATGGCATATGGCTGGAACATTAACGAGTAAGCAGAATGTCTTCGATGATTTTATTTCTGCGGGAGAATATCTTATACAAGAAAAATATACTTCCAGTCCCTATTTAGCCATAGCGGGTGGATCGAATGGAGGGTTATTAGTTGGCGCCACAATGACGCAACGACCCGATCTGATGCGCGTGGCGTTGCCTTCTGTCGGCGTTCTGGATATGATCCGTTACAATAAGTTTACCGCCGGCGCCGGATGGGCGTCGGATTATGGAAGGGCAGAAGATTCTCTCTCCATGTTAAAATATTTATTAGGCTATTCGCCACTTCAAAATGTAAAACCGGGTGTGCATTATCCCGCAACGTTTATCTGGACAGCAGACCATGATGACAGGGTTGTGCCCGGGCATTCGCTGAAGTTTACTGCAACCCTGCAGAAAGACAATGCAGGTGACAATCCGATCCTGATTTCCATTCAGCACAATGCAGGTCATGGAACGGGCATGACAACTGATAAGATACTGAATCATTCCGCAGATGAGTATTCATTTATCTGGTATAATATGGGGCTTGATCCGTTTAAGTAAGCGTGAGTCAATTGCAGGCAATCTGTTGATCCGCGATATTGAGGATTAAGCCAAACAGCTGAACTGTAAAAGGATGCGAACATTCAATTTTCTAATTTTAATCAGAACTTTGATCCTGAATTGAATTCAAATTTGTTGTTGATACGACGACCATAAAAGTTCCGGATATTCCTGATCTGGCAACCAATCTTGGAGACGCGCTTATTTACAGTGCTTTTGAATTGAATGCACACGTCACTGTTAAACTACAGCTTCAATATGAAAATCCATCTATTAGCGGCCTTTATTGTCCTCATGACAGGACGTAGTCAAGGCACAAATCAATTCAAAATGGAAACAACACAAAAAGATTCGCTGGCTATTTCAAATGCCCTGGAAAATGTCTATTTCAGGGGAATTTATGAGGGGGATATAAATGTACTTGGACAAATTTTTAATCCGGGGACCTTGCTTTTTGGTGACGTTAAAGGTGAACCTTATGCCAAGACACTTGATCAGTACCTTGATGGTGTAAGGAACCGCCAAAGCCCGAAAGATTCAGGCAAGCCATTCAAAGGGGAGATCCTGAATATTAAGTTGGTTAATTCAATTGCTATTGCTGAGGTGAGTGTGAAGATGTATGATTTCAATTATCATGAGTACCTTTCATTTCATAAACTAAATGGCAAATGGCTGATCGTTAATAAAATGATCAGTGATGTAAATTAGTTTCAACATCGTTATGGCTGAAAAAATTCTGAATTTATTTCGCCAGTTACTGGTAATTCTTTATCCTTTGGTGTTTTCCGGTGCCACCAGCTCGCGAGTGATGATCCGGTAATATTCATAGTTGGCCCGTAAACTGCAGGTGAAAGGCCAACTGTTGCAAGTTTTCCCATTGTTAATGCAAGCCCCGATGCCAGTCCTCCGTTTTGCATGCCTACTTCCAAAGAAATGGTCCTGCAATCTTTTTCATTCATTTTAAACAGGCGGGCAGACCAGTACCCCAGAAAATATCCT
>DATHPV010000079.1:0-6181 GCA_035483495.1 Puia sp. | reverse complement strand
CTCTCCGCAAAATGAGAGGGATTTTTTTTGAAAAGCATTTTAAAGTTAGTTTTAACGATGAATTCGCTTTCGCTGGTCGATGGCTCTTTTGCAGACAAGTTTTATCCGTTTTCATTGACACGTTCCGTAGCAGACATCCGTTGCGGTATTTTGACCATACGTGAGAAGTGGACTCATTATCTGAAAAATATTCACCAGTTACCAGGTGAATTATCTGTGCCTGCTAACGTAATTCCCAACCACTCTCTGATTCGATCTTTATTGAGTAAAAACCGGGAAGATATATTTCGGTACTCCAACAGACTTCTAGATCTAACCGACATACTCCGCCACAATGAATCAGAATTAAGAAATGATTTTCATCTCATAACTGAAGGACGATCTTCCGAGCAAGTTTCTGGTACCAACAAAATAAGCGGCTCGGACATTTTTCTTGAAAAAGGAGTTTCAGTAGAACATTGTTATCTGAATGCAACTCAGGGACCTATATATATCGGAAAGGATACACAGATCATGGAGGGATCTATGATCAGAGGACCCTTTTCTATTGGGGAAAAAGGCATAGTAAAAATGGGTACCAAAATTTATGGCGCCACGTCTGCAGGTCCCGGATGTATATTGGGTGGTGAAATAAAAAATTCTGTTTTATTTGGATACTCCAACAAAGCACACGATGGATATCTGGGTGATTCTGTTATCGGCGAATGGTGTAATCTGGGAGCTGGTAGTTCTAATTCAAATGTTAAAAACAGTGGTGGAAATATCAGACTTTGGAATCCTCTTGTAAAGTCATTTATAGAAGGCGGCGCAAAATGCGGACTCATGATGGGCGACTACTCAAGATCAGCAATAAACACTTCTTTTAATACTGGCACAGTAGTAGGGGTATGTTGTAATGTTTTTGGAAATGGCCTGACACCTACTTATCTTCCTTCCTTTGCCTGGGGTTTATCTGATATGTATTATGATTTTGAAAAAGCAATTCAACATATTGAAAGATGGAAAAAATTCAAGGGAATGGAACTCAGCGAAGAAGAGACTAAAAAGCTAAAATATATTTTTGAACAGGAAAAATTACAGAAATGAGAAAACAAATTGCAGCAGCAAATTGGAAAATGAATCTGACTTACCAGCAAGGCGTTACTTTACTGCAAACTATTGTATCGGCAGACATAACATTGAAAGAAAATCATGCTGCCGTTTTTGCAGTTCCATATCCATATCTGGAGATGGCTAATGATACGGTTCAACATAAAAAAAATTATTACGTAGCTGCTCAAAATTGTTCAGATAAAAAATCTGGAGCCTATACGGGTGAGGTGTCTGCAGAAATGCTGAAATCCATAGAAATCGCATACTGTCTGGTCGGTCACAGCGAAAGACGCGAATATTTTGCCGAAACCAATCAAACACTGGCTGAAAAACTTAACCTGTGTTTAATTAATGGGATCACACCTATATTTTGTTGTGGAGAAGCACTTGCAACGAGGGAACTCGGCAGTCAAAATAGTTATGTGGAGAATCAATTAAAAGAATCCCTTTTTCATTTATCCGGTGAGGAATTACTGAAAGTAGTAATTGCTTACGAACCGATATGGGCAATTGGCACAGGCAAAACAGCCAGTACTGACCAGGCACAGGAAATGCATGCCCATATTCGCGCTGTGCTGGCTAAACAATACGGTGACGCAATATCTTCTCAGATATCTATTTTGTATGGAGGAAGCGTAAAAGCAAATAATGCACGCGAATTATTTGGCTCTAAAGACGTAGATGGCGGATTGGTAGGAGGTGCGTCGTTGTTGGCCTCGGAATTTATTGAGATAATCAAAGCGCTTAAATAACATTCTATTGGCAGAAGAAAATAGTTTCTGCATGTGTATAATTACACACTATAATTTTCTCTATGAAAAAAACCGCTGACCATATTCTTCAGCATATTGTTTGGCGGGGGTTGTATTATTTTTCAGTACTTCTTATTAATATTAGTATAGCACGTTTTTTCGCAGCAGAAAAAAGCGGTCAGATTTTTTTTATAGTCAATAATCTGGCTCTGATTCTTTTAGTTGTCAGTGCAAGTCTTGAATCCGGATGCGCTTATTACGTTGCTTCGGGAATCATAAAATCATCTCAAATATCCAGGTTTTGTTTACTTTGGGCAATAGTCGCATCATTGGTTACATTGGCGATTTGGAGTCTTCTTGTTTATCATTCTCATCCCACTTATCTAAACAAATATGGTTTTCTGGCTGCCAGTTTTCTTTTTATTTTGGGAGTTTTGATGACTACCTATTTTACTTCACTTTTTAATGCCAGGAAAGAATTTGGACCACCAAATAAAATTTTATCTCTCATAAACATATTGCTGCTCATTGTATTGTTTACGGGTAAAAATAATGCGGTCATCAGATATCATTTTATACAGATATATTTTGCTTGTTTTTTTCTTCAGGGTCTTATAATAATGTTGACTTATTTCACAATGGAAACTAATGAAGGAGTCTCTTTGTGGCCGAAAAGTGCTGTTTTAAAAAACATTCTGAAATATTCTCTGACTGCCCTGATTGCCAATATCATCTATTTTCTGGTCAACAGGATTGACTATTGGTTTGTGGAATATTATTGTTCGCCGGGCGACCTTGGAAATTATATTCAGGCCTCTAAATTGGCGCAGATGTTTTTGATACTACCGAGTATAGTCGGAACAACTTTATTTTCAATTTTTTCTTCACCGACTGAATCATCTAATGCTAAGGAACTGGCGACAGCCATTCGTATTTTATTATGGGTTAACGGCGGATTAGCTTTATTGATAATCGGGTTGGGCTGGTATTTCATCCCATTGCTTTTTGGAACATCTTTTAATTACATGTATTATCTTTTTATATTGCTTGTACCCGGAGTGTTGTGCGTTACGATGAATTACCCATTAGCTTCGTGGTTTTCGGCCAATAAGAAAATAGGTGTAAATATCAGGGGATCTCTTTCGGCAGTCATAATCATTTGTATCGGTGATATCATATTACTCCCGCTATATGGTGTCCGGGCCGCGTCCGCGGTAAGTAGTGCAGGATTTTTTAGCCTTTATCTTTACGGAGTTTATACCTATCGAAAAGGAATTCAAATTGCCTGGAAGGACTTGTTAGTAATACGTAAGTCTGATTTTACCTGGCTTTTGAAATCACTAAGAACTGATATTCAGAAACCCTTACCAGAAAGTATTGCTGTCTAATATTCAAACACATGATCAAAGTTCTTTGGCTGGTAAGCTGGTATCCAAATGAATCGGATCCGTTCAGTGGGGATTTTATTAAACGTCAGGCGGAAGCGGTTTCAGTTTACCAGCCTCTTACTATAGCCTATGTCGGAAAATATAAACCTAAGTTTTTTGACAGCCTGCTGGTTAATAAATTAGATATTTTTAAAGCTGAAAATTTGAATGAAAATATTTTGTATTATTCAAATTCTGATAGCAAAAAAAATATCTTTTCAAGATTTCAATCTCTCGCGGGATATTTTAGAAAACACAAAGAATTCATCAGGCAATTACGAAAAAGTAATGGGATGCCTGATATTGTACACGTTCAGGTTGCAATGAAGGCAGGTCTGATTGCTCTATACCTAAAATGGAAGTACAAAATCCCATATGTCCTGACCGAACATTGGACGGGATATTATAGTGAATCGGCTGACAGCTTATTCAAAAAATCCCTTTTGCATCGTTATTTTACCCGACTAATATTAAAAAATGCGTCACTGTTTCTTCCCGTGAGTGAGGCCCTTGGAAATCAGATCAAAAATAATTGGATAGATGTCCCATTTTATAAAATTCCGAATGTTGTAAATACAAATCTTTTTTACCCGGTGATCAGTGAACAGCCCCATAAATTCCGCTTTATTCATATTTCATCTTTGGTATTTCAAAAGAACCCGGGGGGTATTATCCGTGCTTTCACTGAATTAATAAATCAGCAAATTCAGGCTGAATTAGTAATTGTTGGTCCCTTGAATTTTTCTTTACATAAAATGATCGAAGACAGTTTGCTGCCAAAAAATAAAATCCTTTATCTCGGTGAGATTTCATATGAAGAAGTCAGTGTCGAATTGAGGAAGTCATCTGCCCTGGTGATGTTCAGCTATTACGAAAATTTGCCTTGCGTGATATTGGAATCATTATGTGCTGGCATCCCTGTAATTGCGACAAAAGTCGGAGGTGTTTCTGAGGTAGTGTCAGATGAAAATGGAATTTTAATAAATGCGGGCGATGAAAAAGAACTTTTAGAAGCGATGACAAAAATGGTTAGAAATTACCAGGCATATGATAAAATCAAATTCAGTAAACGTGCATCAGACCTGTTTTCTTACGAGACAGTCGGAAAGGAAATTACGGAAGTCTATAATTTAGTTTTAAAGAAAACCATTCAGGTATAATTCTGGTATTGATTTACTAAGAAAATATTTTCCAAAGATTTCATTTCTTCAAAGCTTAAACTTGGAGAACTTTTTATATCAATAGCATCTTGCAATTGTTTTTCAGTTCTTATTCCTATTACTGCGGAAGATATGGGTGCACGAGTAAGAGCAAATAATATGGCCAGCTCGTAAGACGTTTTATTAGAAATCAAACTTAGTGTCTGCGATAGTTTCTCTACCTGATCCCTGGAATAGTTCAGAAAGGATTCAGCAGGTTTTGAAATTAATAACCCTTTTGCCAGTGTGCCTCTTGCTAAAACACTTACGTTATTTTGAATTAATAACGGAAAGACTGATTTTTCAGGTCTTCTGTCCAGAAGACTATACTGCATCATGACGCTAATAATGGATGATCGTTTAACATATTCCCTGATTACATTCGGACGAATAGATGAAATGCCGTATTCCCGGATTTTTCCCGCTTTTTTCAGGAATTCAAAAGCTTCAATAATATCATCAATGGGGTCATCAACCGTGCCGCCATGTAGCTGGTATAAATCGATGTAATCGGTTTGTAATCTTTTGAGACTCGCATCAACAGCAGTAAGAATATATTTTTTTGATGGTACCCAGTCCAAACCGGAACCATCAATTCGCTTCTTATTTCCCACTTTTGTTGCCAGAATTAAATTTTCTCTTTTGTTTTGCAGTACTCTTCCTAAAAAAGATTCATTCAACCCGTCTTGATAAATATCTGCGGTATCGAAATAATTAATCCCACCGTCAATCGCCCTGTTAATAAGGTTTTCAGATGTCGATTGGTTCAGTTCCAGTGACATAGTGCCAAAACCGATTTGGCTGATCATCAATGAAGATTTACCCAGTTTGCGATATTCCATTGTTCAAAATTACATGTATATGACTTGATACAAATTTTCCGACATGGTTTGAGACAGACTATCCGATCTTTTAATCTTTATAAATTATCTTTATTTTATGAACGATTCTTCAGAGAAAAATCTGCGCACAAAGCTACGTGTGGGAATGAAGCGGATTTTTGAAAAACTTGGCAATGAAAAACTCAGGATAAATTTTCTTCGCGCTGTACCTTTTTGGATTGCTTCACTGCTAACAGGCCTCATTGCTGTTTTTTATTCAAAAATATTTTTACTTGCCGAAAACAGTGCAGATAGTTTATTCAAATCAGTGCATTGGTCATTTTTTATAGTAACGCCCGCTTGTTTCCTTATTGCCTGGTGGCTCGTAGTGCGCTTTGAAAAATATGCAGGAGGTAGTGGTATTCCTCAGGTTATTGCAGCAATCGAACTGGCTAATCCACGTGATAATCATAAAATCCGAAAATTGTTGAGTATTCGCGTAATCGTAATTAAAATTATTTCGAGTTTCTTTATGATTTTGGGGGGCGGGGTGGTTGGAAGGGAAGGACCAACTATTCAAATTGCCGGGTCTGTTTTCAGAAAGGTAAATCAGTTGCTGCCTGAATGGTGGCCCAAAATTTCCAAGCGAAATATGATTATGACAGGCGCCGCTGCAGGACTTGCCGCTGCATTCAATACACCATTGGGTGGAATTGTATTCGCGATTGAAGAACTTACTAAAACCCATATCAGTTATTTCAGAACTGCCCTATTTACCGCAGTGATAATCGCGGGATTAACAGCACAGGGATTATTTGGACCTTATTTGTATCTCGGGTATCCGGTAATCAAAGGACTATCTGTTTATATATTTCTCGGTGTCATTTTGG
>DATHPV010000078.1:0-4877 GCA_035483495.1 Puia sp. | reverse complement strand
GATACCTGGCAGACTACCATACAGTGATGATGTATGGTTAACTACTAATTTTTGTATATTGTGGTCCAATTCGAATTTCATTTCAAAGCTGATAACCATATCGATCCTTTCTGGAAACCTCGATTTACTCAATCATCGAGGACGCTAAGCACTTACATACCCTTATCAGTATTTTTTCTTTTTACTTTTAATTTATTTTATGCAAACGTCAACTGCCGAAACTCAAATCAGTCTGTCTTTTATTGAAAAGGAGGATCAATTCAGCGCTCATAATTATCATCCATTACCGGTAGTACTTTCCCGAGGTTTGGGAGTTTACGTTTGGGATGTAGATGGTAAGAAATATTATGATTTTCTGAGTGGTTATTCTGCACTCAACCAGGGACATTGTCATCCTAAAATTATTGCCACTCTGATCAATCAGGCCCAAAGGCTTACGTTGACTTCCCGGGCATTCCATAATGATCAGTTTGCCGAATATTCGCGTTATATAACATCCTATTTTGGGTATGACAAAGTGTTGCCAATGAATACCGGAGTAGAAGCAGTTGAAACATCTATAAAACTTGCCAGAAGATGGGGTTATGATGTAAAAGGAATACCTGAAAACAAAGCTCGTATTCTTGTTTTCGAAAATAATTTTCATGGCAGAACAAGTGCAGTCATTTCTTTTAGCAGTGACCCCAGTTCCTACACAGGATTTGGTCCATTTATGCCCGGCTTTGACATTATACCATATAATGACCTGCCTGCATTGGCGAAAGCCCTGGAAAATAAAGACGTCGCAGCCATATTAATGGAGCCAATTCAGGGCGAAGCGGGAGTGGTAGTTCCCGAGGAAGGTTACCTGGCCAAGGCTTTTGAGTATTGCAAACAGGCCAACGTGTTGTTTATCGGAGATGAAATTCAAACAGGACTGGGACGTACAGGCAGAATGCTGGCCTGTGATCACGAAAATGTCAGACCTGATATATTAATTCTTGGTAAGGCATTAAGCGGAGGTGTATTGCCCGTGTCAGCTGTACTGGCTGACGATGAAATCATGCTTACCATAAAACCCGGTGAACATGGATCAACATACGCAGGAAATCCTCTTGCGTGCTCACTGGCAATTACGGCTCTTACTGTTCTCAAGGAAGAAAATATGACGGAAAATGCAGAAACAATGGGCCAATATTTTAGAAATGCAATTGCTTCTTTCAGATCTCCTGTTATTGAAACAGTTCGGGGAAAAGGGTTGTTGAATGCAATTGTAATTCATCAAACCAGGCCTGATGTAGCCTGGGATTTTTGCATGGAGCTAAAGGAAAACGGGTTGTTGGCCAAGCCAACTCATGGAAATAAAATCAGGTTTGCTCCCCCCCTGACGATCACCAAAGTACAGCTGGACGAATGTCTTGAAATCATTGAAGACAGTCTTGCCGTACTCAAATAGGGATTTATATTTCTAACTTGCTTAAAATTTTTCATGACAAATCCTGAAAATAGCGATCTGACCGTGTCGGCAACTGCTCATGTACATAGGGAGGAGCATGTATTTGGGGCAGATACTATTCGTGATGTTGTTATAGGTATGTCTGACGGGCTCACTGTTCCATTTGCCTTAGCGGCAGGGCTCAGTGGAGCAGTCGTACATACAAGTCTGATTATTATTGCCGGCCTTGCGGAAATTGCTGCAGGGTCAATTGCAATGGGTCTTGGCGGCTACCTGGCGGGTAAAACTGAAGTGGATCATTACAATTCGGAAATGAAAAGGGAATATGAAGAAGTTGAAACAGTACCTGAAATAGAAAAACAGGAACTCAAAACATTTTTTTCCTCACTTGGCCTCAGTGATGATATACAAAATCAGGCCGTGGAGGAGGTTAGCAAGGACAAGGAAAAGTGGGTTGAATTGATGATGAAATATGAACTTGGACTTGAAAAACCCGATCCGAAACGAGCTACAAAAAGTGCTTTTAATATTGGTTTTTCATATATCGTAGGAGGTCTGATTCCTTTAAGTCCTTATTTTTTTATTTCGAACGGTATACAGGGCCTGAAAATTTCGTCCGTAATTACTCTTCTCTGTCTTTTTGTGTTTGGATATTTCAAAAGTAAATTTACAGGTGTAAATAAAATAGGCGGGGCATTCAGGGTAATGATGATCGGCGCGCTTGCAGCGGGATGTGCATTCGCAATTGCTAAACTGATTCAGGGACAATATTAAATCGTTGACGGTTGACCGAATATTAGCCATTTAGCTTTCCCATTTTAAACCTTAAGTTTTGAAAGCAGGCTGCAAATAAGCATAGTCATTGAAAATAGAAGCACCCCAATAAGGCCCAGACGAATTTGGGGGCAAATTCCCAGATAACAGGCGGCGTATAAGAAATAGTTTTTCAAAGCATAAGCAAAAATCAAAACAGCTGTTATCTGATTTGCCCGTTTTGCCCAAATCTTTGGTGTCAGAAAAAAACCGATGCAAATAACTGAAAGGACAATAAAAGTTTTCCCTGGTTTGCCATATTGGTTCTGTTCCGAATAAAAACCTGTGAAATTCTGATGCAGATCGGGATAATAAGCCCAGGGAAGAAAACAAAAAATAATCAGAAACAAAGCTGCAAAAATCCCTGTTACGGATGCATATTTCAAGGGATAGAATTTTTAATGTCAACTTCGATTTTGCCATCGAATGATTTTTCTGCAGGACCGCAAAGCCAGATATTCGTATATGCGTTCTCGTAAGAACGATCGTATTTTACAACAAGCTTTCCTCCTTTGGTGATAACAGTTACATCGTTATATCCCACGTCGTTGTGGTGACAGACTAATGCACAGGCAGTGACACCTGTTCCGCATGAAAAAGTTTCATCTTCGACCCCGCGTTCGTATGTTCTTACAATAATCTCATCAGCTTCCTTTTCCTCGATGAAATTAACGTTGATTCCCTCTTTTGCATAAGGCTCGCTATATCTGATTTCAGTGCCCAGTTTCACCACATCTATATCCATTACATCGCTTACAAATTTTATGTAATGAGGCGAACCTGTATCCACTATAAATACTCCGTCAATCTCTTTGTACCCGGATACATCTTTCATTTTCAGGTTTACAATATTTGAAACGGATTCTATCTCAGCGTAATGTTCACCATCGCTGGCGAGAAAATGGTAGCTGTCTTTGTGAATTCCCAGATCGTAAGCAAAACGGGAAATACAACGTCCTCCGTTACCGCACATGGACCCAGGATTGCCGTCAGCATTAAAATATTTCATTTCAAAATCAAATCCTTCTTTTTGATTTAATAGCATAAACCCGTCAGCGCCGATACTAAAACGTCTGTCGCAGATTCGTTTAATTTCATCCCGGGAAATTGCCGAATAGACCTTGTTTCTGTTATCTACGAGAATAAAGTCGTTTCCAGTTCCCTGGTATTTTGAAAAAATCATATTCATAAGGTGCAAAGATAAATTTAATGCGGCATCGATCGAACTACCTGAAGTGATTTCTCAATCAGGCGTTCAACTGCTAATAGTCCATCTGGCGAAAATGTTTTGGCAATTCTATTCGCAACGATCACATTCAAGCTCAGACAGTGATGACCCAGCATACTGCCAAGGCCATAAATAGCCGAAGTCTCCATTTCAAAATTAGTAATCCTGTATGGCCCGAATTGAAAGCTGGTAAGTCTGTCAATCAAATCCGGATGACGAAGCCCCAGCCTTAATATCCTGCCCTGCGGCCCATAAAACCCGGGACATGTAATTGTAATGCCGGTAAAATAACCTTCCGTAAAATATTTCATTAAATATCCTGAAGCCGACGCAATGGAAGGATGTGCAAATTGCTGATGAAGTTGTGTATGTGTTGTGAATGCCTGAAGAATTTCCTGTTCCCCTCCTCTGGGCTCTGTCCTATAAAAATTAAGCAGATTATCGATACCTAATCCATGTGAAGATGCAACAAATGAATCTACAGGAATTTCTTTTTGAAGTGAGCCGGACGTTCCCAACCGGATTATTTGCAGCTGCACATGGTTCTGATTTATTGTACGCGTAGAGAAATCGATATTGACCAGCGCATCAAGTTCATTCATTACAATGTCGATATTATCCGTACCGATACCCGTAGAAATAACTGTAAATCTTTCGGATCCGATATAACCCGTATGCGAAATAAATTCGCGATGTTGTTGTTTTATTTCTATCCTGTCGAAATATTTGCTCACAACAGGTACGCGACCTGGGTCGCCAACTAAAAAAATCTTCTGAGCAAGTTCTTCAGGACGAAGATCAAGATGATAGATAGCGCCTCTTTTATTAATGATAAGTTCGCTCTCTTCTATTCGTTGCATTTCTCCTCTGCTGATTTAGGCAAATTAAACCGAATATACTACTTTTGCCCAACCTTAAAAGGTTCCGTGGCCGAGCGGTTAGGCAGAGCTCTGCAAAAGCTTCTACAGCAGTTCGAATCTGCTCGGGACCTCATAAGTAAATACAAAGCCCCGCGACTGCGGGGCTTTGTAATATATTCAAAATAAGTCCCGGAATACCTATTGATTGACAGAATAATTCACCGTGGTTACACTGGCAATGGGAGCTGATTTTAAAACGGCCTGGTGTTGGGGAGAAGACGTATAGGTTGTAAGGTCCCCCTTACTGTTAAAAGTGGTTACATATACGTGTTTTGGCTGCACTTTATTGCTGGCATCCCAACCCCATTCAAATGCTTTTACTGTCGAGAATGCGTCCGCTGCCTCCCGGAATGATTTATCCACCATATGTTTACTCGAATCGGAAGTGCCGGGTTTGAACGTGACAATTTCAACCTGGCGAACCTGTTGGCTGCTGGCAGGCGTTTGTGCATTTGCCATGGAAAATATTCCAAAAAAAGCA
>DATHPV010000077.1:0-3832 GCA_035483495.1 Puia sp. | reverse complement strand
TATTAAATCGACTCTTCCTGACGATTCGTTACTAAACCTGCCTGGCAAAAAATATGATTATGCTGACTGTTTTCGAGGTTCTATCATCGATAAACAAAACAAACTAAACTCAACCGATATTGGTAACGCATTTTTTTCATCGGCCCCCGAATGGGTTGACAAATTATTTGGACTTAGAAATAGTATTGTTGGTTTGTTCGGACTTAAAAATTCACAGAACCGGATAGCCAGGCAAAAAATTAAAGATATTTCCAAATTTGAAAAAGGTGACCAAATTGGTTTTTTCAAACTATTCGACAAAACAAACAAGGAAATTATTTTAGGCGAGGATGACAAGCATTTGAATTTCAGGGTTTCGCTCTTTATGGATGAAGGAAAAGACAATAGAATTGAAAAGCATATAACCATTTCGACATTGGTCATATTCAATAATTGGTTTGGAAGAATTTATTTTTTACCTGTCAAATCCTTTCACAAATTGATAGTACCTGCTATGTTAAAAGCAATGATTAAACAATTAGAAACTATAATTTCGTAATTGCATAACGGGTTACAGAGGTTTTTTGGGTTACAGGTGACGTAAAATGCCGATTACAAATTCATTTTAACCAGCGCTTTGAATTTGCTTAACCAATCCTTTAATTCGTTTAACTCGATTTTAACTCACCGTCATATACCTTACTCATCATTGCTCTAAACACTATTAAAAGAACATTTATGAGAAATGTATTTACACAAATCGTTTTAATTAACTTATTTCTTTTTACCATTTCATCCTGTAAAACTATTTACCCGGGGGAAGTTGGCTTCGTGATTCATAAGGGGACAATTAAGCCTGGTATATTAACCCAGGGCCGGTATCATTACAATCTCTTCACATCAAAAATTTGCAAGTTTAATACCCGTATAGAGGAATTTTCCACCATGATGAGTCCGCCTACCAAAGAGGGACTGGAGGTGAAAGTGGACTTGACGGTTTTATATCATATCAAACCCGAAGCTGCTCCAAATATTTATACCAATGTCGGTATGGATTACGGGAAAAAAATTGTCATCAATAATTTCATGGCTATCGTAAGGGAATATACGATGCAGTACACTGCCATCGAACTACTGAATGAGAGAGAAACTATCGAAAGGAATATTGAAGATAAACTAAGGGCGGATATTGCAACATATGGTATCGTTCTGGACGACGTGCTTGTTAAAGACATCGACATGCCGGAAGAAGTTCTGCATGCTATAGAAAATAAAGCGAAGGCGGAACAAATCGCCAAACAGACCAGGCTGGAACTACAGACAAAACGTGATCAGGAGGATTTTGACATTGAATCGAAAGAAAAAGAACTAAAGTTTGCACTTGAAAAACAGAAAAACGACTCGTTGATGATGCAGATAGACGCCAATGCAATAAAGAATTACCAAAATACAATCAATGTGTCCCTGACAGATAAAATATTAAAATTCAAAAGCATTGAGATAACCAAGGAACTTGTAAAATCTTCCAACGCCAAAATCATTATCACCGATGGAAAGACAATGATGTTGAATAATGTAGTAGACAAATAGAAACGTCCTGATTACCTGACTCTGATCTTGCGGTGAAAATGGAAAATTATACCTAATCCCATATTGACCTGTCCAGATATTGACATTTCAATTTTGGCAATGAATTAAATTTCAATTAATAAATTTGTAAACAAAAGAAATGGCTAGAATGAAATATTCAGCTAAAATAATTTGCTGCTGCCTGTTTGTAATTATAAACACATCATTCCACAAAACCCATTGTAATAATGGAATCTATTTGACAAAACAAGATTTTCTGGAAAACAGAATTTCATTTCCTTTTAGCACTCCTATTGAGTTTGGAATTATATATAGATATGAAGGGACATTACAAATTATAGACAGCAATGGGGAAAAAGTAAATTTTAGTCCCGGTAAAATATTTGGGTTTTGCAATTGTGATAGTAAATATATTTATGACAACTATTTCTGGGGACGATCTTATCTGACTGTTGTTAATGAAAATCCGGTAGGAATTTATATTAGCGAATCATATTCAAAATATAATCCTATCGGATTTTTTCGCTATTCCAAGACAGTAGGTGATCCAATTAAAGATTTTACTAAGGAAAATGTTCAGAGTGATTTTTCTTCAGATGCGGTTACTAAGAATAAACTATTAAGCTTGTTGGATACACTCCCAAAAGAATTTCCGGCTAAGTCACTAGATGATATCGATAAATATAAAAAAATTATTAGTAAGGTTTTAAAGTGAAGTTTAAAGAAAAAATAATCAAATCATTGTACTCTAAATAGAAAAGGACTGATTTACAGTTCTTTTTTCTTCTTTCCGAAGGCTACAGAGGGCGAACCGCCTTCTCCCGCTAAAGGCGGGATTCGGCGTTCAATGGTGGAGGTGAGGGGGGTTTGATCGAACACCTTATCAACTGTTGAGTCTTATCTCCTGAATTCAAAATCCAAATAGAATAGACAAAAAAACTTTTTAGCGTGAACTTTTAAGAAATGGGACTGCTTTTCTTTGATTATTGCCCTACTTTCGAATTCGCTTTTAACTGTTTCACTTGTTTTAAAGCTTTGGACAAGGATATTTCTGATCGTTGCACAACGATCAGCTTGCCCCGTGAGGCGAGTTCCTCTAATGATATTTTGAAGTTTTTCCCGGATTTCATCGGAGATCATTCAGACAATAATAAAAAAAATAGTCTATATCAAAAAGCCCCTGAAAATCAAGGGCTTCAAATTTGTGGAGGTGAGGAGAATCGAACGGTGTTTGAGAAACCGCACCCCTAATATGTTTGAGAGCTTTTGGAGACGACTGTCACCGAATTTTACACCTGGCTAAAGTGTAATTTACTGAAAAAATTAAATGAAATAAACTGCCATTAAAAGCGGTACAATTCAATAAAAAACAAAATAGATGATTTAGGAATTATCTTCCCTCACTCGCACAGTCACATCGCTTTCGACTTCCACACGGTTAGCAACTTCTATTAAATCATAGATTTCATTTTCTTTACTAATTGCCTCCAAACTGATCACAAGCGCGAACGGCAACTCCTGCACCGTATCCTTGTCCCATCCTTTATGACCCACCACAGCAAATGACAATTCTTCTGTCAAAATATTTGATCTGACAACCGTCCAATCTTTTTGCGTTGCGCTATCCTGGCGTTTAAATTCTGAGATACGACCCCATATCGGAGACGTAGATATCGTCCATCTAATGGATTGAGGATCCGTGACCTCTTCGTCCGGTTCAGTCATATTTTTCAATACGCGCGTAGAAAATATTTCAAAACTCTCTCCGAGTCTGGAAGACTCCCAGGTTAACCAGGAACCGAAATAGGACTTTAATCTCCTTCTGGTCCGACGAGGCTCAGCTGTATATGTTAGAGTCACTTCAATTAATACATCGAAATTTGTTCCCGGTCGAATTAATTCGGGAGGAATTCTTACAGAATACAGGTTGGCCTGCTGTGCTGCAACTGTCCCTTCCGCTACAAATGTTATTCTATATGGAGTGTTCTCTAATGCGCGACTAATATCAGGTATGCCATACCCCAAAACACGTAAAGTTTCTGTATTGGGGTGATGAAATACATGTTCTGGAAGTCTTGCAGATTGTATAACAAGTGCTTTGTACATCAGAGTACTATCGTCTGGGAACTTTCCAGCAAGTCGTGCAATAATATGTCCGACTTTTGGAGCAGCAAACGACGTACCCACCGCAAAACCCGTCCTGTTAGCACCTGTCTTTACCACATTTGAAGAAATTGTATCATCCTGAGTAATCAAGTATCCG
>DATHPV010000076.1:0-7774 GCA_035483495.1 Puia sp. | reverse complement strand
AATAAATCTGTTTAATCAATATTCATTGTGATTATTTTTATTGCAAAATAATTTCTGAGGCAAAAAGATTTTCATATTTTGTCGGATATGAAAATAATTCTTCCTTTCTTTCTGCTGGCGATTTCTTTTTCTGTTAAGGCACAGGATGATGAGCCAGTATATGTTTTTGATGCAAATTGGAAACCATCAAATGTCAAGCACGCCCACTACCTTCTTCACAGATATCAGATAAACGATACCTGCTGGCAATGGGACTTTTATAATTTCATGGGGCCTCTTATTAAGTCTGAACAGTACCGGGATGAAAACGGGAAGGAATTGAATGGTGTTTCAAGATACTTTAATATGAATGGCATTAATGATTCCGTTACTACATTCCACAAAGGCAAAAGAAATGGAGATTCCTGGACATTAAGTGATGATAGCATGAAATTGAAAAGCAAATATATTTATCGGAATGATTCACTCATTGAAGTAGTAGATCTGGATAAATTGAAAAAGGACTCTGCAAACTCTGGCAAAGAGGGAATAGAATCTGAGTATCCGGGTGGAATTTCTGCATGGTACAGATATTTGTCTAAAAATCTTCGATATCCGGATCGTGCGGTTAGTGCGGAAAAGCAAGGTAGTGTTATAGTTGGATTTGTGATAGATATATACGGGAATGTAATCGATCCTTATATCGCCAGATCTGTGGAATATTCGTTGGATAAAGAAGCATTAAGAATAATCAAGGGCTCGGGGGGCTGGCTGGCCGCTTCTCAAAACGGTGTTAATGTAAAATCTTACAAACGTCAGCCAATTAATTTTAGACTGGAGGTTAATAATAAGCGCTAATCCAACTCTTTTTCTCAGTATATTTATAAACAGCGCCGGGTCAGCGCTGTTTTTTTCATTTCAAATAAATAGAAAATGAAATCTTTACGATTTGCCGCCATACTGTTTGCAATCCTGTTTATCGTGAATCTGCAATTTGCATTTGCTCAGCCATCCAGATTCGCCACTCTCAAATACACCAATGGAAAAGGTGACACACTTGGGTACAGACTGCTATTTCCCGACGCAGATACTTTACGCAAGTATCCCCTTGTAATTTTTTTGCATGGTTCGGGTGAGCGTGGCAGTGACAATGACGCGCAATTAAAATGGGGAGTTGAGAATTTTGCAACCGATCAGAATATGATGTTGCACCCGGCGATTGTGATCGCTCCTCAGTGTCCGGAAAAAATGAGCTGGTCTAATTTCTCACGTACAAGAGTCAGTTCAGAAATGCGGATATTACCAGACCCCAGCAAACCCATGCAACTGGTGATTGAACTGATTCATCAGCTTGAAAAAACAATGCCCGTGGATACAAACCGGATTTATATCACCGGACTTTCCATGGGAGGTTTCGGAACCTATGACGCCATCGAACGCTATCCTGGATTATTTGCTGCTGCAGTTCCTGTTTGTGGCGGAGGGGATATTTCGAAAGTTTCAACGATAGCACATCTACCCATCTGGATTTATCTCGGTTCCGAAGACCCGGCAGTTAATCCCTCTTTTTCACTCGATATGTTAGAAGCACTTACTAAAGCAGGAGCTCATCCTGGATTTACCCAATATCCTGAAGTAGGCCATTTTTCATGGCTGGGTGCTTACAGTGATCCTTTAATGCTGGAATGGTTATTCCGACAGCATAAATAGCAAGTTTATATAACGTTTATTTCATATATAATAATTATTTATTATTATAGCGCTATTTCTATGTATACGTGGAAATAAAGTGAAATATTTTCGATTTATTTCATGGAACTTACTTCGTTATTTGATTTTTCCCTATATTTATACAGATAGCAGTTATCCATTACTATGAAATCCACTCAAAAGCCCGCAAAAGTAATATATAACAATAAATACTAATACAATGACCAGACCTATCAACAGAATATCTTTGATCCTTTTGGGGGCAGCAATTTACTGGGTTGGATACTATGGGTTTTTCACACACTTGCAAAATGTCGCATATTCTTCTCTCTGCATGTTTCTTGCAATAACAGGGCTGCTGGTTGCAGGCTGGAATTCTTCCAATTTATACAGGGGCAGATAAGAGTTTTCATTTTTCCTGCACAAACCTGTACTATTTCCTTTGGTCAGAACTGATCAATGTGCATTACAATCGGGTAGTTGTAAACCAGTCTTCAACTATTATCAACCGGCTGCCCCGATAAAGGCATAAACATACTTTCTAATTTCGGTATCTTCATTTCAGCATTTTCTCCCAGTTGTATGAAGGTATTCACCGCAGTTATTTCCTTTTTATTTTTCGGTGTTATTTTTTGCAGGGCACAGGATTCTGTCATCACCATCTCGCCTTACATGTATGAGGGGAATGTAGAGCAAATTGCTATCGGCGACATGGAAGGCTGGGTCTTCAAATCAGGGAATGACACGACCTGGAAAGCAAATAATATCAATGGAAAAGGGTGGGAAAAATTAAGGCCGAATCAACTAACTGCAAAATATGCTGACAAAAACGGCCGGGTAGAAGGCTGGTTCAGATTAAGAATAAAATTAGACAGCAGTTTTACTTCACATCTGGTCGGAATCAAAATGATTAGCTGGGCAGCTTCCGATATTTATATTAATGGGAACTATCTGACTTCATTTGGAAGCACAGGTTACAACGGCGAACCTTTTAAAGAATTCAGGGAGAGAAATGTACTTCCTGCAGTAGTGGATTTGATTCCTGGTAGTCAATACACTATTGCTTTGCATCTGGTAGACTATATGTCTCCACTGTCCATCGGACAATTAAAATCCAACAAGAGTACTTATTTCAATGACATCAGATTATTTGGACCTTCGTACAATGAATATTATTTATCAGGTACAAGGGAGCTGACGCTATATACTACGATCTGGATTTCAGTTTGCGCTGTACTTACTCTTCTTTTCTGGTTGTTAACGATTCAAAATCCAGGTGAGAAAAATCTTCGGCTGATTGCTTTGGTTACTACCTTTTCAACGCTGACCACTTTTTTCAATACGATTCAGGACAATACAGGAATGTCTTACATATGGTTTACGATCGACGGATATATCGGAAATATGTTTGCGTTCCTTCTTTGCATTATGACAGTAATCGTACTTGTAAATATTTTTAAAAGAGTATTTACCTGGAGCCTGAAGATATTCCTGATTTTATTTTTTATTTCGGGAATGGTTTCTTTGTTCATACCGAACAATATTGGTAGCATCATATTTATTCCCGGACTGGGTATATTGCTGGGGATTTGTTTCTATTATATTATTTCTTCCTGGAAAAGTTTGAAAGGTGCACAATGGGTGATTGTGATAGGGCTGCTGGTATCGATTGCCAGTGTCCTCGCATATGTTATCGATACAGCTCTGCCGTCGGCAAGCTTAACATTCTTTTACTTATCCGTAACCTGTTTTTCGCTTGCACTGCCGTTGTCTCTGCTGGTATATGTATCCATTCGTTTTAAAGAAATAATTCAGGAAGTTCAACTAAACGCAAAACAGGTTGTGCAACTTTCCAAAGAAAAAGAAATACAGGCTTTGAATCAACAACAGATATTACAGGATGAAGTAAATAAGCAAACATCGGAACTCAGGGAAACTTTAGACAATCTTAAATTCACTCAAACACAACTCGTACAATCAGAAAAACTGGCATCTCTTGGAGAACTGACCGCAGGAATTGCTCACGAAATCCAGAATCCTTTGAATTTTGTCAATAATTTTTCAGACATCAATAAAGAATTGCTGGATGAAATGAATGTTGAAATTCAGAAAGGAAACTATGATGAAGTAAAATCGATTGCGGTAAACATCGCAGACAACGAAGAGAAGATAAGCCATCACGGTAAACGCGCGGATGCAATCGTGAAAGGTATGCTCCAGCATTCCAGAACAAGTACCGGACAGAAAGAGTCAACAGATATTAACGCGCTCGCTGAAGAATACCTGCGACTTTCATATCAGGGTCTGCGGGCAAAAGACAGAGCTTTTAATTCAGATATTCAAACAGATTTTGACCCAGCCATTGGAACTATAAATGTGATCCCTCAGGATATCGGGAGGGTATTGCTGAACATTTATAATAACGCATTTTATGCAGTGTCTGAAAAAATGAAGCAACAAAAACGTGACTATGAGCCATGTGTTCGGGTTAGTACAAAAAAAAGAGGAGATAAAATAGAAATTAGGATCAAAGACAATGGAACCGGAATTCCTGCTTTGGTGTCGGATAAAATCTTTCAACCCTTTTTTACTACAAAGCCTGCAGGTCAGGGAACCGGACTTGGACTAAGCATCAGCCATGATATTATTCGGTCTCATGGTGGAGAAATCAGCGTGAGTTCAAAAGAAAATGAAGGAACTGAGTTCTTTATCCAGATTCCTGTAAACTAGCGGATGCTGATAAATATTTTTACAAAAATTAGTCCCGCAGATAGTCCAACTAAAAAAAGAATAAGATGGAGGACAAAAGCTGACCAACCAGTTCTTCGGGAATTCGTTTTTTTCCAAATAGAATGCTTTTTCATAAAACAAATATTTGTTTCATGCTAAAGCTATAGATGGAGAAAGCTGAAAACTAATTGCAAATTGCGTTACGGATCCGAAACAAAGTAATAAATTCTCTTAGTCCGAAAGTCAACTCCATATCGTCGGCTTGTTTTGCATTTTTCGCCTCCGTCCGGACCGTGTTTTGCAGAATTCGCTAATCAATCCATAGTTGGATGCATTTCCTGCAAAAGATTCCACCGGCATTTGAACCCACAGCTAAATAAGTAAATCCTGTCAAACCCTCCCTGGTAATTGCAAATAGCAATTAGGGTTCGCCTTGCTCTCCATATATTTTTAGATCATCATTGAGATCATCTAAAACTAAAGTCATGAGAAAAATTATTTTATTTACCGTTTGTTTGATTTCTGCAACGATGGCAATTCAGGCACAGACGGCGAAGTGGTTTGTTGGTTTCCCAAGCGGTTATGTTTTTGGTGGACCAGGCGCTTCGCTGAAATCCATGATGGAAGACCAGGGATATAATCAACCAGCCACATTTATTTTCAATGTGGAGTATCCCATAAAAACTTATGTGCCACCGCTGATGATAATGGCCGGAAAACAAATTTCACCATTTGGTAGTTTATATATTTTAGCGGGCAATTCCGATGCATCTACTGTAGAAGGATATAATGGTTATAACGCCGTAAGTGTGAGTTTTAATATTATACAGGCTACGCTGGGTTATCAATTTACATTTCCTCAATCGCATTTTAAACTGGGTATCGGACCATCCTTATTTATAGTCCATCATGAACTTGTGAACTATATCCCTGCATCGGAAACTACCGAGACCAAACCAGGTGTATCGCTCATGGCAAGGATACCATTTGGAAAGGAGAAAAAACTATTCGGAGTGGAATTGTTTTTTGCAATGAACGTCGCCGGAAGCGTGCAGCTAAATGATATCCACGAAACCTATCTGAATGCTGAAGCTGATTTGGCGGGTGGTAAACTAAGTATGGTCTCGGCGATGCTGGGTTTGAATTTTGTTTTCAGGAGATAACCAACCTCACTCGGATCGCAGGCTGGTTACAGGATTTACAAAAGCCGCTTTGATGGATTGAAAGCTGATCGTAATAAAAGCGATCAGAACAGACATACAGGCTGCAACGGCCAACACCCACCATTTCATTTCTACACGATAAGCGAAGCCCTGCAACCATTTTTGCATGATCATCCATGCAATGGGAGATGTAATTATGATCGAGATGATGATGAGCCTGAGAAAATCTTTTGACAACAAACCTACGAGTGTAAACACATTTGCACCAAGCACTTTGCGTATACCGATTTCTTTGGTACGTTGTTCGGCAGCGTAGTTTGCCAGGCCAAACAAACCCAGACAGGCAATCAAAATGGCCAGCGCAGTAAACGAAACGAATATCTCTCCAATACGATCTTCTGCACGATATGCTGCATCGAAGTCTGCATCCATAAAGGAATAATCCATCTGCTGATTGGGCGCCAGTGTTTTCCATTTGGATTTAATCAAACCTGTCAATGATATAATATTTGTTGTGTTGACTTTTACATTCAGTGCGGCACGATCTTCATCGAGATACAACACAACCGGACTGATATTTTCACGAAGAGATTTGAAATGAAAATCTTTCATTACGCCTATAATGTGGAAAGTTTCCACTCTATTAGCATGCCGGTAAATGGTTCTGTTCAAAGGATTTTTAAATCCGAAGAATTTTGCTGCGGTTTCATTGATAATGATCGCAGAAGAATCGGTTTTCATGGCTGCAGAAAAATCTCTGCCAGCCTTGATTTGTATGCCGAGAGTTTTTACATAGTCTTCATCCACCGGCCAGAATTCAGTAAGCATGGACCTGTCTGAGTTGGCAGTCGCGTCAGGAAACAGGGCCGTAATATTCGAATTGGATTCTGTAGGGATATATGAAGTCATTGATGCACTTCTCACGCCCGGCAGTTTTGAAATCTCTTCCTTGAATAATTTTGCCTGTCCGTTTAAGCCTCCGGTATTCTTGAGGATCAGCACCTGGTTTCTGTTGTAACCAAGATCCTTTGTTTGAATATATTGAAGCTGGTTATAAATTACCAGGGATCCGATGATCAGAAAAATAGAAATGGAAAACTGAAACACTACCAACCCACTTCTCAAACCTCCTCCTTTAAAACCCTTCGATAATTTACCTTTCAATACATCGATCGGCTGAAAGGCCGACATGAAAAATGCCGGATAACATCCGGCAAGGAAACCAATAACGATTACGAGTCCCAATGATAACGGCAGCAACCACGTGAACGTTCCTGCATTGAACGACAGAAATTTTCCGGATATCTGGTTGAACAGGGGCAACAGGGCCCAGGCTGCGAAGACAGCAATAAAAGTTGAAACCAGCGTTACTATCGCGGACTCTGTTAGAAACTGCGCAATGAGATATTTGCGCGGTGAGCCCAGTACCTTTCTTACACCTACCTCACGGGCACGATTAGCCGAACGGGCGGTTGAGAGATTCATAAAGTTTACACAGGCGATCAAGAGAATAAATATGGCAATCGCAGAAAATATGTATACATACTGAATGCTTCCATTTCGACCGAGCTCCTGCTGTAAATTGGATTGCAGGTGTATGATACCAAGAGGTCTGAAAATAGTTCTTATATAATCGTTGCCGTCCTTCATCCACGCCTTTACATTTTCCATGGTGATGGCACTTAGTTTCTTTCCCAACTGATCATAATCGGTGCCCGGCTTTAGCAGTACATAAGTATTGTAGCCACCGCCTCCCCATCCCGCCTCATTAACTCCGGGTGCTGTGGCCATGGAAATGAAGAAGTCAAAATTGAAGTGACTCTGTTTCGGCAGGTCTTTAATAACTCCTGTAATTTTATAGTTGATCGTTTCGTCAAATACAAGCGACTGACCCACTACATTCGTTTTGTTGAAATATTTTCTGGCGGTGCTCTCTGTGATGACCACCGTATTCGGCTCAGAGAGTGCAGTAACAGGGTTGCCATCGATCATCGGGAAACTAAAAACATCAAACAGTCCTGCATCGGCATAGATAATATTTTTCTCCTGGATGGATGTATTGCCCTTCTTCACCCGATAACCTGTGGGATTTTCATACAATGGTCTCAGCCGGATGGCCTGCTCAACAGAAGGAAAATCTTTTTTTAATTCACCCGCTATGGGAGCGGCCACTGCTGCATAAGAATTCGAAT
>DATHPV010000075.1:0-8454 GCA_035483495.1 Puia sp. | reverse complement strand
CATTAAATGTATAGGTAACGTCTGAAGTTTTAATGGATTGAGAAGATTTTACACTGTCCATTGTTTGTGTTTGTGAATTTTTATCGGAAGTCTGATTGCTACAGGATGCAACAATCAGGCATAGACCAATTGAAATTATGGAGCTGATTGAAGAGGATTTCATTTTTCTAATTATCAATTATTAATTATTGAATATTGAATCTGATGAGTGCATATTCATTAAACTATAAAGTTAGGCCCAGAAATCAAATTTATAACTTCAAAAACCACACCAGCACATTCCCATACTCCCATACTCCCATACTCCCATACTTGCCTAAAGTTTCTCCAGAAGTTCAACCACCTTCTCTCTTTCCAGAATTAAATATCCCAGACGATCATTACTGATGCCTTCTTTTAACAAATAGGGAAATTCAAGTTGGCCGTTATTTATTCTGGTCTCGAAATATTTAAAAGATATATTAGGGTATTGTTTTAACTCTTCTCCAATTTCATACAAATGCGTGGATAAAATAAAAAGAGAAGATTTTATTTTGATCAAACCTTTAATAACCGTTGACGAGCATTTCATCGCGTCCTGTACATTTGTGCCCTTAAACAATTCATCAATTAATACCAGCCATTTCTTTTTATCACTTATCTGTAGGATTGTATTGCGGATACGTTGCACTTCATTAAAAAAATAACTTTCTCCTTTCACCAGGTTGTCGACCACATTGATATTACTAAGTATGCCATCAAAAATGCTGGTTTTCATAAGGGTTGCAGGAACACCCATTCCAAGGTGTGCGAGGAAAAGCGCCACGCCTACTGCTTTTATGAAAGTGCTTTTTCCTGCCATATTTGCTCCTGTAAGAAAGAAGAAATTATTTTCGGGGTTCATAGTTACGTCGTATGCGACTGCTTGCGGCAGTAATAAATGGTGCAGATCCACTATTTCGATATATGGAAATTCTGTTTCGAGGAATTCCGGTTCAACAAGGTCAAATTCCCTGGATGAGATGGCCATTGAATACCATGCATCCAGCTTACCATAAATGTCAATCAGTACAAGCGCTGCCTGCTTAAAATGATTGCGGATGAAGTTGCCATATTCTACAACCTGTGAAGCGCTAAACTTATCGCCTGATTTTTTCTCTGCGATTTGTTGGATAATATCAGGACTGAGTAGTTTAATCGCACGTTCAAAAAGACTATTCAGAATAGGCGGGCAGTTTACTTTTTTTTGAATGGCGATTATTGAAAACATTCCACGTATAAAATCTGCAAAATGGCCAATAGAATAACGGGTAAGGGCATAGTCCGGCGCATGTAGTAATTGGTACATTCTGGCATTTACGGGATCATGGGAACCGGGGATTTTGTCAAGCGGCGTCTCGTAAAACCGTTCCATTACCATAATAGTCCCGTTTGATATAGAAGGTCCCCAGTCATTTTCATGATCTCTGATGATTCGAATAATTTCCTGGGTTTGCCTTATTTTATCAATACTGCTGAAGGGGTTATTGAAGAATTCCAAAAGTTGCATTCTCCCCCCAACAGTACGCGTCCTGTCGAGTTTGCTAAATATTGAATGCTCGTCTGTAGTCTGGAATACAGACAGATCTGAATATGTCGTGGTATCAATTTGCATACTTGAATTATAGCAGCTTATCGTTGGAACCGCAAACGCTTACCCATCTGAGATTCATCGAACAGTCCGTTTCCATAAACCAGGTGGCCATTTACGAAAGTATTTATCACCGAAGCCGGAAATTTACTGCCTTCCAGCGGACTCCAGCCGCATTTGTACAAGATATTACGAGGATGCACATCCGAACTCTTATTAATGTCTATCATCACCAGATCGGCAAAGTATCCTTCCCGGATATATCCTCTTTCCGGGATTTGAAAACAAACGGCCACCGCATGCGACATTTTTTCCACTAATTTTTCCAGGGATATTTTTCCCTGTTTCACATAGGACAACATCATTTGCAATGAATGTTGCACCAGGGGCAGGCCTGCATGAGCCTGAAGGTATGTTCCGGCATCTCCTTTCATGACCTGGAGACTACCATTCTCGTTCCGGAAAAATCCTTTCTCTGCTAATGTGTGGGGTGCGTGATCGGTAGCGATCAGATCCAAACGGTCATCCAGCAGGGCCGTCCACAAAGCATCCCGATTGTTGGGAGATTTTATGGCAGGATTACATTTTATCTGATTTCCCAATCGGGCATAATCGTCAGAACTGAAATGCAAATGGTGCACACAAACCTCAGCCGTGATCCGTTTCTCTGAAAGCGGAATCATATTGGTAAAAAGACTCAATTCTTTTTCTGTGGAAAGATGAAAAATATGCAAGCGGGATCCATGTTTCTTTGCAAATTGCACGGCAGTCAGAGATGACTCAAAACAGGCATCAACACTCCTGATCAGGGGATGATCGGCTGCTGTAAGTATCCTGTTTTCCGATTGATAAAACTGAAGATTTTCCCTGATGATCTTTTCTGATTCGCAATGGGTGGCGATCAGCACTTCAGTTCCGGCAAATAACTTATCCAGCGTAAGATAATTGTCGACCAACAGATTTCCGGTCGAAGAACCCATAAATATTTTTATTCCGCAGATATCATTTTTCTTTTCGTTGGTCCTGAACACTTCTTCTGTATTATCGTTGGACGTGCCCATGTAAAAAGAATAATTTGCCAGCGATGTTTTTTTTGCAATCGCGTATTTTTCCTCCAGTAAATCCTGGGTGAAGGCAGGCGGAATGGTGTTGGGCATTTCCATAAAAGAGGTAACGCCACCTGCTACCGCGGCACGGGACTCTGTGTAGATCGTAGCTTTATGTATTAGTCCGGGTTCCCGAAAATGAACCTGATCATCAATGCAGCCTGGCAACAAATGAAGGCCTTCACCATTGATTTCGGTAACAGAAGAATCGGTTGAAATATTACTGGCGATTTTTTCTATACGATCATTTCTGATCAGCAAATCACTATTGAATATGCGTCCTTCATTAACGATTGAAATATTCCTAATAAGGTAATTTTGCATATCTTGGATGGGAATCCGAATACTTAATGATGCAATTTATTAAAACCGTTGCAAGGCTTGTTATAATTCTAATTATACCCCGCCTCTCCTTTTCCCAGTCCACATATCTTCCTCAGGGGTCCCAGTACGAACATTTTTTAGACAGGATCGGAATTAAGATGCAATCAAATCCGGATCTGAATATTTTTACCTGCAAACCCATTAGTCGTCAGGTGGCAGTCGAAACATCAGAATATGCGGATTCGCTCAGCAGCCTTTCGACTTCCGGGGAAGCGTATCATTTGACAAAAACTGATCAGGCGGTATATCAAAGCCTGCTCATGAATAACAGCGAATGGGTGAAAGGAAATCAGGAATCATTTCTAAGTAAACATCCTATCTGGAATACTATTTATAAAACGCAGTCCAATTTTTTAACAGTAAATGAAAAAGATTTTTTCCTTGTCATAGACCCGGTGCTTCAGTTTCAACTTTCCAAACAAACAGGAAATTCCGAACAGGTCTATGTTAATACCAAGGGTCTGACTTTCCGCGGACGTATTGCCGATCACGTTGGTTTTTCCAGTTATATTACCGATAATCAGGAACGGGGTCCTGATTTTTTTACATCACGTGTGTATGCGTCGGGTTATCCGGCTGTGCCGGGTGTGGGATATTTCAAAGAATTTAAAGGATCTGCGAGTGCCTTTGATTACTGGGACGCACGCGGTTCTATTGATTTCGACTTCTGGAAATATTTTACACTTCAGTTCGGATATGATAAAAATTTTATCGGTAACGGATACCGTACTCTTTTCCTGAGTGATTATGCAGCACCTTATTTATTTCTCAAATTAAATCTTCGTATCTGGAAATTAAATTACCAGAACATACTCATGGAGCTTACCAGTCAGCATCTGCCGGGTGACTATCTGTACCCGAAAAAATATGCAGTGGTTCATCATATCAGCGTGAACGCGACCAGGTGGCTCAATGTAGGTTTATATAGCAATATTGCTTTCGGAGGTGTAAATCATTTTGAATTCTCTTATCTGAATCCCGTGATTTTCCTGCCAGCAGCCCAGCAGGAAACAGGAAGTCCGGATAAAACCACTGTGGGGTTTGATGCAAAAGCCAATATCGGTCATTCGGTCCAGTTATACGGTCAATTATTATTCAATGAGTTTGTCTGGAGTGAGATTACTCATTATTCAAATGGATGGTGGGGAAATAAACAGGGTTTGCAGGCCGGTATAAAGTATATTGATATGTTCAAAGTGAAGAATCTGGACTTCCAGGCAGAAATGAATGTGATGCGACCGTACACTTATTCACATGATGATACTGTAGCCAACTGGTCACATTACAATCAACCGCTGGCTCATCCGTTTGGTGCCAATTTTTTTGAACTCATTGGTATACTTCGATATCAACCGGCATACAGATGGAATATCGAACTTAAGTGTATTTATAACAGACAGGGTTTAGATTCTGCGGGTGAAAATTTTGGAAGCAATGTCCTGGAAAACTATAATACGAGGCCCAGGGATTATGGGTTTTATGTAGGATCGGGTATTCCTGCAACAGTGATAAATTCTACCGCATATCTTTCCTATCAGGTGAAAGAAAACTTATTTCTGGAAGGTACCATTATGTATAGGACATATAGTGTTGATAGCCCAATCAGCGGTACCACTAAAACCAGTTCCACGATGTACACTTTTGGAGTCCGCTTGAATATGTTCCGCAGGCAATACGATTATTAGTGTGGTAGTGTGGTAGTTATTTCGTTTTAAGTTTTAACTTCCACACTCTCTTTTAACCCTCGAATATTAGTGAAAAAACAATCATTCTTGACTTCAACTTGTCGATTGTATTGGAATAGATGAGGCTGGGATCTCTGTGATGTGTGTTGATGATACCGTCACTGAATTTAATTTCAGGAGAAAGAATAAATACAGGAAAAAAGAATTGAAATCCAACGCCTGCTTCTATACTAAAATCTATGGGATTTAATTTAACCAGATCTTCTGCTTTTCGCGCTGTGGCATTAGACGCCAAATCATATTGATAATTTGCTCCTCCCAATACATAAAACCTGAAATTATTCATACGGTCCGACAATACTTTAACCTGAAGCGGGAAGCCCAAAAGAATGGACTCAATTTGCTTGGTTGCTGTTGTTTGCTGGCCATTCGGGAAAGTAGTGCTATAAGTGAGGTTTTTGTAAGAAAACATGAGTTCAGGAAATACTATCCTGAATTCCAGGTGTGGATTTATTTTGAAAGTGTGCATTCCCGCAAGGCCAAAACCGCCTGTATTTTCAGGACTTACATAGAGAATGCTATCACTCTGTAATAGATTGGGGTGAGGTGTTACCTGAAAATGAGAGTTATTATAAATCAGCGCTATTCCAAGATGATAGAACTTGTCATCGTGATCGGGCAGGTTAATATTATCCCTCAACTGGGCTTGTACCTGCATTGAAAAACAGAAAACGATAATAAATGAAAAGATCCGGGAAGGTCCTTTTTTGTTCAGCCACAAAAGTAACATAGTCATAAGTAGCAGTCAGTCAATAACTTATATTTTTATATGGTTTGTAAGATACATAGGAAGAACAAAAGCCTATTTATGACCTGGGTTTGAATCAAAATAACGACCAAAAAACAGAATAATTGCCGGTAAATCGGTTAATAACAGTTTTTTGAGATTTTAAGATTTATTTGGTTCCGCAATAAATCGTACAAATTCCCCAACTGAGTTTCTTATGATAAATGTTGCCATATCCTGAAATCTTAAGAATTTTCATAAATGCTTCACCTTCTGGGAAGGCATTTACCGAATCATTCAGGTATTGATAAGCGAAAGCGTTACCTGAGACAGCCTTGCCTATCCGGGGAGCGATTATTCGCAAATATATTTTGTAAAAGGGTAGAAAAAATCCTTTACCTGGTTTGGAGAATTCCAATATAACGAGTTTGCCGCCGGGTTTCATAACTCTGAGCATTTCTGAAAGACCATTCTCAAGATTTTGAAAATTTCGTACTCCGAAGGCGACAGTTACGGCATCGAATGAATTTTCCGGAAAATTGATAGATTCACCATCGCCTTCCTGTAATGTGATAACATTCTCAAGCCCCGATTTTATAATTTTTTGCCTGCCAATTTCCAACATGCTATTGGAAATATCAATTCCGGTGATTTTTTCAGGATTCAGGAATCTTCTCAACATAAGGGGCATGTCGGCCGTTCCCGTGGCTACATCGAGTATATTTTTAGGATCCAAATCGTTGAGTTCACGGATCGCTTTTTTTCGCCAGCTCCTATCGATACCCCCGCTGAGGACGCGGTTTAGGAAATCATAACGAAACGCAATCTTATTAAACATATCTGCTACCTGTTGTTTTTTAGGGACAACAGAATCCTTGTACGGGACGATGGTATCGTGTTGAAATTCCGGCATGGGATGCAAAATTAACCTGTTCGGGCGGGAATCATAACTTGCGGTATGGAAATCCGTTCAGCAAAATATGTGATCAGCAGTCCCTCTTACAAAGATTGTCCGGTAACAGACCTGCCCGAATATGCATTTATTGGAAGAAGTAATGTGGGAAAGTCTTCCCTTATCAATATGATTACCGATATTGACAAACTGGCGAAAACTTCAGCCGCCCCGGGTAAAACCCAACTTATTAATCATTTTACTATAGAAACGATTGATGAAAAAAGGGTTGTATCAAAATGGTGGCTGGTAGATTTGCCGGGATATGGATTTGCGAAAGTCTCTATGACCCAGCGTAAGAAATGGGAAAGCATGATCGAAGATTTTCTCAAAAACCGGCAAACGCTGGCTCATGTATTTTTATTGATCGACAGCCGGCATAAGCCTCAGAAACTGGACCTGGATTTTGTGAATAGCATGGGGAAATGGGAGATTCCATTTACTTTAATATTTACAAAATCGGATAAGGAAAATCAACGTACTGTATCTGCAAACGTTAAAGACTTTCTTTTGAAGATGCGCGAGAGCTGGCAATTTCTACCCCGTCATTTCATAACGAGTGCTGAAAAAAAAACCGGTAGGAGTGACATACTCCGACTTATCGGAGAGATGAATGAGGACTGGTTAAAGAGTTAGGAGTTATGGGTTATGGGTTATAGGTTCAGCATTTTTCGCCTTCAGCCTTACGCTTTTTGCTTTACGCCTTATGGCTTATGCCTTACGCCTTTTGCTTTGAGCTTAATTTACTACTTTGTTTGCACAGCTACTGCTTGCAAAAGCCTCTGGTTTGGCTTTAAAGGCAAATCCCATTCCGAGGATATAACCCATGGCTTCTTTCAATGCGTCGTTACTCTTGAAATGCGGATTGGTATTGATATCTGCATGAACTTCCATATCCACATTGTATTGCGTGAACAAAGGGCAAAGTTCATAAGCGATTTCAATACTTTTTGCCACTTCAACAAGCATACGTTCTTTAATGCTGTAACGTGTTTTTGTTTTTTCATTGTGAATGAACATGAAGCCTCCGTGTCCTTCCCTTAGGAAAACAATGACTGTAGCAAATTCAGTTTCAACTCCCTTTACCTGAGAGTCGGTTCCGATGCAGACTTTAAGGTGAAATCCATTTTTTGTTTCACGCCGGATGGCGTTTTCTACTTCGCGGGCAATTGGTAATTCAATAAGGTCGCCATTAAATTTTCGCCAAAGCATATATTAATAGGTTTTTCGAATGTACCGAAAAAACATGTCAGCAAAAAAAATATATATTACTAGTTGATTATCTTTTGTGCACCTGAAACGGATTCACCCGACCACTGAAGAACTAAGACACCGGTAGATGTAGGATTGGTGCGGATTTCGTTGTATCCGGTTCTTAGATTACCCTGCGTGAGTAACCGCCCGCTAATGTCAAAAAGACGATAACTATAGTTTCCGGTACTATTAAGTTCAAGAGACCCAGGTTCCTGACTTTCGACTTTTACAGCGCCATCTGATGTTGCAAATGATGCGACAGATTTCCGGTATCCTATATAGTTAGGTGCACCTGCAATCAGAGCCGTGTCACTTTGTATGACGTCGGCACCTGTCGACGGATGGCCATTTTTCCAGTCAGCCTCTTTATAAAAAGGAACTCCCATCAGAGGAGCATCGTTGGATAAAATATTGTTTTCGCCACCGCTGAGTTCTGAAATCATGACTCCATAAGCATCATAAAGACTCTGGTGCTGAAGTCCAAGGGTATGGCCTATTTGATGTGTGGCAGCCGCGGCAATAAAAACCGGGTTATTTCCTAATGCATTGGTGAACACCCATGCCGGTGTATCGTCTCCCCAAACAAAAGATCCAACCGCGGAAATACCGGAGACTTGTCCGTACCAGCTGCCTTCCGGCGTGATGATAATTCGAATTCGCTGACGAACAGGAGCTCT
>DATHPV010000074.1:0-3642 GCA_035483495.1 Puia sp. | reverse complement strand
ACCAATAAAATCAAAATGACCCAGCGTAAAATACTATGAACCTGAAGTAAAACGGAAGACATTGTTGGTAGTTTGATATGAAATTAAAGTATTTAGATATCCGAAAGCGGTTAAGGAATGATTTAAATTTGCGAATGGCTAAAAGGGTTAGTTGGTTCTTCTTTGTATTAATGATGACATTGACGATAATATTAACAGAAGTTGCCTGCGATAATAAAGTAAGTCATTCTGAAAAGCAGGATTCCACACTGATCAATAATCCTTCTTTTAAAAATCTGGATGACAGTATTCATCTTTATCCCAACGATGCCTCACTTTTTCTACGACGGGCTATTCGTCTGACTCAGGAAAATGCACATGAACTTGCTTATGGCGACTTTCAAAAAGCCTGGTCTGTAAGACCTTCATTGGAAATTGGACTACCATATGCAGCAAATCTCGAAATTTTAGGAAAACACAGTGAGAAACTCATTTTACTTCAGTCATTATACAACCGGTTTCCTTCCAATGCACAGGTAGGCAGATTATTAGCAGATACTTATGCAGGTTCAGGGAGATCTGACAAATCGCTATCAGTTTATGATGAAATGATTTCCAGAGATTCGCTTGATCCTGAAACCTACTATGAAAAAGCCCTAATTCTGGAGCAGTTAAAAGATACAGCCGGGGCTTTAAAAATGCTTCAAAAAGCTTATTCTTTTCAGGGAGTCGATACCTATGGTCTGGAGCTTGCTCACCTGTATGCTGAACAGAGAAATCCACGCGCATTGGAGATCTGTGACTACATTATTAAACATGATTCATCCAATTTACTGATTGATCCATTCTTTATTAAAGGAATATTTTATGCCAACGCGAAACAATATCAAAAAGCGATCATACAATTTGATTCCTGTATTCTCAGAGATTGGAAAACGACTGATGCATATCTCGAGAAAGGTCAGGCCTATTTTCACATGCAAAATTTTAATGCAGCTATAAAGACTTTTAATATGGCTATCACCGTTTCAGGTACAGATCCCGATGCATATTTCTGGTTGGGTCGTTGTTATGAGTCCCAGAAAAAGAAGACAGATGCCATTTTTTATTACAGGAAAGCAATTTCCCTCGATAAAGATTTTACCGAAGCTAAGCAAAGGATCGATATGCTCGACAGTGGATTTGCTCATCCCTGACACTAGCATTACATTTGTTTACATAGTCTGAAAAAATATAATTCAATGAGTCTGATTGCACCCTCACTTCTTGCATCCGATTTCCTTCATCTGGAAGATGTCTGCAAAATGTTGAATGAAAGTGAGGCTGACTGGTTCCATTTAGATGTTATGGACGGAAGATTTGTACCGAACATCAGTTACGGCCTTCCTGTAATTGAACATATCCGTAAAGCAACGAAAAAGATCCTCGATGTACATCTAATGATTGAAGAACCTGAAAAATTAACGCCCGCATTTAAAAAGGCAGGCGCGGATATTCTTATTGTCCACCTCGAAACATGCAGAAATCTGCACAGCAATATTCAGCAAATCCGGTCTCTGGGAATGAAACCTGCAGTGGCAATTAACCCACACACACCAGTTGAATTTTTGAAAGATATATTGGAAGATCTGTATCATGTACTTATAATGACCGTGAATCCAGGATTTGGGGGGCAGACATTTATTCCCCATTCCCTGGAAAAAGTACGTGAAATGAAAAAAATGATTAATAAAACCGGGAAGGAAATCCTCATAGAAGTTGATGGTGGAGTCACAACGGAAAATGCACCAGCTCTTGTCCACGCGGGCGCAGATATCCTGGTAGCCGGAAGTAGTATTTTCCAGTCAAAGAATCCAAAAGATACCATTCGGTTTTTGAAGGGGATCTCATGAGAATTTCAATTCTTATATTTCTTTGCTTATTCCCCACTGCATATCTGCTTGCCCAGAAATCCGGTGCGATCGTTTCCGGGAGAATTCTGGATGAAAATGAAACTCCTCTTGCAAAAGTATCTGTGGTTCTGCTTGGACGGGAATCCGGTGTTATGAGTTCCGATTCAGGTACATTTCGTATACACGTTCCCGTTGATAAAGCTTTTGCACTTGTTTTCTCCTACGCTGGGTATAAGACTTTACAGCAGAATTTTATTCTTAACGACAAGGAAGAAGAAAGGGTTGTTTTAAGAATGGAAAGATCCGTTTCAAATTTACAAAATGTGACCGTTACAGATGATCGCGATCGCAAAGAAGCGGGACTTTTGCGGATTAATCCGAAAGACGCAATCAATATCCCAACGCCAGTCGGCGGAATAGAAAGTCTTATTAAAGTATATGTTGGTTCGAACAACGAACTAACCTCTCAATATTCAGTCAGGGGCGGGAACTATGATGAAAATCTGATTTACATAAACGATTATGAAGTTTTCAGGCCTTATTTAGTTAGTAATGCGCAGCAGGAAGGTCTGAGTTTTATAAATCCGGAAATGACACGCAATGTGAATTTTTACAATGGTGGTTTTCAGGCTAAATATGGCGATAAAATTTCTTCTGTGCTGGACATTCAGTATAAAAACCCCACTGAGTTTGGCGGCTCAGCGTATATCAGTTTATTAGAACAGGGAATCGAATTGGAAGGAGCCTCGAAAAATCATAAATTTAATTATATCGTAGGTGCCAGAAACAGAAGTTTTACAAACCTGTTGAGTTCGCAGGAAACAAAGGGCGATTATATTCCTTCATCGTCAGATATCCAGGGATTATTCACCTACCAGCTAAATCAAAATAATTCCTTAGAACTTTTCACCGTTTATTCTCAAACATCATTCAGTCTGATCCCTATGTCAGCTCAGTTAAGTACCGCCGTATTCTCTCCGTATTTTACTGCCAATTTGGGACTGGATATTTTTTTCGCCGGACAGGAAAAAGACAAGTACAAAACGGGATTGGTCGGACTTACCTGGAACCAACAATTGAATAAGAGACTAAAGTTAAAATGGATGCTTTCCAGTTTCAGTGATATAGAAAGTCAAAATTATGACATCACAGGAGACTACCTATTTGGTGAAAGAGACTTTGATATAACAAGTGCTGATTTCGGTAAGATAGTCAACCCGCTTGGAGTTGGCAGTAATCAGAATTTCGCCCGCGACAATTTGAATATTCACTTATACAATTTCACACATAAAGGATACCTCAATACGGAAAATCATTTTCTGCAATGGGGTATAAGTGCTGAGCTGCAAACCGTCAAGGATCAGCTTCATGAATGGATTTATGAGGATTCCGTAGGATATTCACTACCATATCAACCTGGTTTACTCAACCTCAACTATGTTGTTAATGGTAATAATGCCCTGAATATCGGTCGGTTTACGGGGTTTTTTCAGGATAATATCAGCTTTAAAAAAAACCGTGATTTTACGATGCAATCCGGAGTACGTTTGAACTATAATACTTTTACAAAGCAGTTGTTGTTTTCACCAAGGATTGGCGTATCCTGGAAACCTGCAAACAGTAAACAAGATATCATTTATAAGGCGGCAATCGGAATATATGATCAGCCACCTTTTTACAGGGAACTTCGCGCTCCGGACGGATCTATTAATCCGGCGGTAAAAGCTCAGCAGAGTTTTCAGGCTACGGCTGGTTTTGATATCAATTTCAA
>DATHPV010000073.1:0-8259 GCA_035483495.1 Puia sp. | reverse complement strand
CACATCGTTAAATCGTAAATTTAAATATGGCCATTTTAAATTTCCAGAAACCAGACAAAATCATTCTACAGAAAGCAACTGATTTCGAAGCTCAATTCGAATTCAAGCCTTTGGAACCGGGATATGGTGTAACCATAGGTAATGCTCTGCGTCGGGTGTTACTCAACTCCCTGGAAGGATATGCAATCATCGGAGTGAAAATAGAAGGCGCAGATCACGAATTCGCAACCCTTAAAGGAGTTACTGAAGACGTGGTTGAAATCATTCTGAACCTGAAACAGGTGCGTTTCAAAAAGAAAGTGGATCATGAAGTGGCTCAGGAAAAAATAACCCTAAGCCTCAAAAATAAAACTGAATTCACAGCCGCAACCATTGGTGATGCTTTACCAAGCTTTGAGGTTATGAATCCAAATTTGCTGATATGCACTATGGATGCTTCGGCAAGAGTTGACATTGAAATTACAATCGGTAAGGGCCGCGGTTATGTACCTGCAGAAGATAACAAACCTAAAGATGCATTATTTGGATACATACCTACGGATGCTATTTTTACACCTATCAAAAACGTTCGTTATTCGATAGAGAATACGCGCGTTGAACAAAGGACGGATTTCGAAAAACTATTAATGGAAGTATCAACTGATGGCACAATCCATCCGGAAGAAGCGGTCAAACAGGCTTCCCGGATCCTGATTCAGCATCTCATGATCATTACCGACGAAAATATAACTTTCGACAACAAAGAAGAAAAGAAGGAAGACCTTGTAGATGAACAAACACTTCAGTTGCGTAAAGTACTTAAAACGCCCCTGGAAGATCTGGATCTTTCCGTAAGAGCATTTAATTGCCTGAAAGCTGCAAAAATAAACAGCCTCAGCGAATTGGTTACTTACGAGCAGGAAGACCTGATGAAATTCCGAAATTTCGGCCAAAAATCGTTGGCAGAAATTGAACAGGTATTACATGAAAGAGGGCTTCATTTTGGTATGGATCTTTCGAAATTGAAATTAGACGACGAATAATACAAGTGTGAGAGTGTGAGAGTCTGGATTCTCACACTCTCACACTCTCATACTTTTTATAATCCGCTTTGCAATTCCTGACACGGTGCAAAGCTTAAAAGAACAACGTCATGCGTCACGGAGATAAAATCAATAATTTAGGCAGAACTGCTTCTCATAGAAGCGCATTGCTTAGTAACCTTGCAAGTCAGTTAATTACTCATAAGAGAATTGTAACTACACTTGCCAAAGCAAAAGTCCTAAGGACATATATTGAACCTTTGATAACAAAATCAAAAGTAAATACTACTCACCAAAGAAGAGTTGTATTCAGCTACCTGCAGGATAAGGAAGCGATTGCAGAACTTTTTGGAACCATAGCAGAGAAAGTAGCGGGTCGGCCGGGTGGTTATACAAGAGTTATAAAACTTGGAAAAAGAACCGGTGATGCTGCTGAAACAGCCATGATTGAACTGGTTGATTTTAACGAAATCTACGGTAAAGGGAAAGGAGAAGTTAAGGAAGCCGGGAAAAAGACCCGCCGTGCAGGTGGAAGAAAAAAAGTTGAAACCACCACTGCGACAGTTCCGGAAAAAACAGATTCAAAAGAAGATAAAACACCTGAATAAAATAGGACCTTACTATTTTCAGAAAGCAGAACCCGAAGGGTTCTGCTTTTTTATTTTTCACAAAGGAATTCATTTACTTTGCAAAACTTTTCACGAACTATGCCCAATTCTTCGTCCACGCGACCTGCGATTTTAGTTCTGGCAGACGGTTCCGTCCATTTCGGTCAGGCATTTGGTAAAATCGGAACAACTTCAGGTGAAATCTGCTTTAATACCGGAATGACCGGGTATCAGGAAGTTTTTACAGATCCGAGTTATTATGGGCAGGTGTTGATTATGAATAGTGTTCATATCGGAAATTATGGTGTAAAGGACGGAGACGTGGAATCGGATAGTGTAAAAATCAGGGGATTAATTGGCCGAAATCTGGAAGAACAATTTTCCCGTATTCAGGCGAAAGGTTCACTGGATGATTATTTAAAGGAAAACAACATCGTTTGTATTGAGGGGGTCGACACGAGAGCACTTGTAACACATGTTCGCCTGAAAGGTGCAATGAACTGCATCATTTCTTCGGAAATAAACGACGTTGATGAATTAAAACATCTTCTAAATGCGGTACCGGATATGGACGGTCTGGAACTTGCTTCCGCAGTTTCAACTGAAAATACCTATGAGGCTGGCAATCCGGATTCTGAAGTCCGAATTGCAGTTCTCGATTATGGCGTAAAAAAGAACATCATCAAATGTATGGTTGACAGAGGTGCATTCGTGAAAGTTTTTCCTGCAAAAACAGGTATTGACATTCTTAAAGAATTCAGACCCTCTGGTTATTTCCTTTCTAACGGTCCTGGCGACCCCGCAGCAATGGACTATGCTGTTCAAACGGTAAAACACATTCTCAAAGAAGAAAAGCCCTTATTTGGGATCTGCCTGGGGCATCAGTTATTGGCTCTTGCCAACGGAATCCCGACTTTTAAGATGCATCATGGCCATCGTGGGCTAAATCATCCTGTCAAAAACCTTATAACCGGGAAATGTGAGATAACTACTCAGAATCATGGATTTGGTGTTGATCCTAAAGCCGTAAGGAATAACGAAGACGTTGAGGTTACGCATCTCAACCTCAACGATGATTCAATTGAAGGTATCCGGCTTAAGAATAATCAGGCATTTTCAGTTCAATATCATCCGGAAGCTACCCCCGGTCCACATGACAGCCGATATCTTTTTGACCAGTTTTTAGATCTCATCAGACGGAAATCCTGATTCAATTGTGAACTGCTGAAGAGAACGTAGTACAAGCTGTATATATTCCGGGTAAGCCCTTTAATTCAATTATCGATTGTTTGGAAGAATCAACGAAGCGGAAATGGGTCAACGGCGAACATAAGGCGTTAAACGTAAAACCGTATTTTTGCACACTATTAAACCTATCTTCTGTGGCATTGATAAAGAGTATTTCGGGCATTCGTGGAACGATTGGAGGGAGACCCAATGAAAACCTGACCCCGCTGGATATTATAAAGTTTTCTGCAGCATTTGGAACCTGGATAAAAGAAACAATTTCCCACTCCAAAAAAATCGTTATTGGCAGAGATGGCAGGATAAGTGGAGAAATGGTTCGAAATCTTGTAGTAAGCACTTTAACAGGACTTGGGCTGGATGTACATGATCTTGGATTGTCAACTACGCCTACAGTAGAATTGGCGGTAATCGGAGAAAAAGCAGCCGGAGGTATTATTATTACCGCCAGTCATAATGCAAAAGAATGGAATGCACTCAAGTTGCTCAATAGCGCGGGTGAATTTATCAGTTCAGAAAACGGATTATGGATTCTTGAAAGGGCCGCTAAGGAGGCATTCGTCTTTGCCACAGTTGACAGGCTCGGGACTTATATTGTTGACAACAGCTATCTTAACAAACATATCCAGGCGGTGCTGGATTACCCGCTTATTGACCTTCCGGCAATTCGCTCGAAACATTTTAAAGTAGTACTCGATACAATTAATTCAACAGGCTCATTGTTTATACCACCACTGCTGAAAGCCATGGGTGTCGAGAATGTAAGAATTTTAAATGAAGAAATTAGTGGAAAATTTGCTCATAATCCGGAACCGCTCCCGGAAAATCTGGTGGGATTAAGTGCTGAAGTAAAAAAATCGGGGGCTGATCTTGGAATCGCAGTTGATCCCGATGTAGACCGACTTTGTTTTGTTTGTGAAGACGGAACCATGTTTGGAGAAGAATTTACTCTGGTAGCGGTGGCAGATTATATTCTGACTCAAAGACCGGGAAATACAGTCAGTAATATGAGCAGCACCAAGGCTCTCAAAGAAATAACATTGAAAAATGGTGGCAAATATTTTCCTTCTGCGGTAGGTGAAGTTAACGTCGTTAATAAGATGAAAGAAGTAAATGCTGTTATAGGAGGGGAAGGGAATGGAGGAATAATTGTTCCGGACCTGCATTTTGGACGCGATGCTTTGATAGGAATTGGATTGTTCCTGAGTGCATTGGCAAGACACAAAAATGGAATGCGTTCCTTCAGAGCAAAATATCCCGACTATTTTATTTCCAAGAATAAAATTGAACTTGAAAAGAGTGTGGATGTTGAGAAACTATTTGATAAAATAAAAACAAAATATAAAAACCATCCCGCAAATACCGAGGATGGACTTAAGATTGAGTTTGATGACGACTGGGTGCATCTACGCACATCCAATACGGAACCGATCATTAGAATTTATGCAGAGAGTAGTTTTGAGACCACTGCAAATAATATTGCCAGACGTCTGATGAAAGATATCCAGGAGTTTATCTAAGCTTCTGTTAAATTTTTACCCTGATGCAAAGAATTTATTTTGACAATGCTGCGACGACGCCACTTGACCCCATAGTGCTTGAATCTATGCTACCATTTATGATGGAAAAGTTTGGAAACCCGTCTTCCATATATTCTTATGGGAGGGAAAGCAGGATGGCTATTGAACTAGCCAGAAAAACGGTTGCCAATTTAATTCAGGCAAATCCGTCTGAAATTTTTTTTACAAGCGGAGGAACTGAAAGTAGCAATGCTGCTATTCGGGCTGCAGTGCAGGATTTGGGCTGCCGGCATATTATCACTTCACCTCTTGAACATCATGCCACGCTTCATACGGTTTCATATTATCAGGATAAAGGTGAAGCAATCGTTCATTTTTTGAATATTCTTCCGGACGGGCATGTGGATCTTGATCACCTCGACATTTTACTCGGAAATATCGGCGAAAAGGTATTAGTCTCACTGATGCACGCTAACAATGAAACCGGAAACCTGCTCGACATACAGAAAACTGCTGAGATATGTAAAAAATATAATGCTGTTTTCCATTCAGATACTGTGCAAACATTGGGTCATTATCCATTCGATTTGAAAAAATTACCACTGCATTTTATGACCGGAGCCGCTCATAAATTTCATGGACCTAAGGGTGCAGGACTTCTGTACATCAATGAAACCGTAAAAGTGAAGCCGAACATTCATGGTGGATCCCAGGAAAGAAACATGCGGGCAGGCACAGAAAATGTTTACGGAATCGTGGGATTTTCAAAAGCTCTGGAGTTGGCCTCTCAACGCTTGAAGGAAGATGGGAGTTATATTAACGAACTCAGGATATATATGTCAGAAAGGCTGAAAAAAGAAATACCCGGAGTAGCATTTAACACCGATGTTTTTGGCAAAACGCTGTACACAATTTTAAGTGTTAGTTTTCCAAATTCAGAAAAATCCGAAATGATTTTATTTAATCTTGACATCAACAATATATGCGCTTCGGGGGGAAGTGCCTGTACGAGTGGCGCACAACAGGGCTCACATGTAATCAGAGCGATCTACCCTGGTTCTGACAGAACAACTGTGCGTTTTTCTTTCAGCCGGCACAATACAAGAAAGGAAGTGGATGAAGTTGTTAATAAATTGAAAACACTCGTTTAAAAATGAAATAAAAAAATCCAGTCACTACGCTGGATCTTTTTATGTGTGTTTCAGTAATAATCTTCGAAGGGATCAGATGGATCTTGGACCAAAAACGGGCTCTTCGACTGCAAATTTACATCTATTCCGACACGTTTTTTAAATTCATTTTGAGTATTTTTTTACAACGCCGGGTTTTGAATAATGTTAACATTATTTTCAGAACTCACTAATGATTTTGGACAATTATCAGTTGATTTATTACCTTCTGGCCGTTTGCAGTGAGTCTCGCAACGTATGTACCCGCTGGCAATATTCCTGATTTAGAAACCTGTACGGATTGACGAACGTTTAAAGTTTCCCAATTTGTTTCACTGATTTTATTCCCGGAAAGTTCAAAAAATTCCATCTTAGCGCTTCGTAAGTTTTTGTTAGATTCAACAAAGATGATATTGTTACTTACTATAGTTGGAAATATCTTTGTTCCCTCGCCAGGATTATTGTTAATCTGAACAACCGGCGACTGATTGGTATATCCGTTTTTTCCTATAACTTTTATCTTGTAGTAAGATATTCCAATAAGAGGATGGATGTCTGTAAAGTTATATTGAAGCTGATAGGCATTTGTTGAAATATTCATTTTTGACTGAACACTGTCAATACTTTCGAAATTCATGCCGTCTCCGCTTCTTTGGATTTCAAAATAGTCCACGTTAGATTCCATCATCGTTGTCCAACTCAGATTAACGAGCTGATTTTCGGAGAAAATGCCCTGAAAATTTGTGAGAACAATATTTCCGCCTAATGGAGTACTGGCCTGATTCGAATTTTGGTCACCTCCGGTGAAACCAGCTGCGTAGCTGGAAACTGTTGTTGCGATCAGGATAATAAATGATAAAATAGTTTTCATAAAATTGGTTGCTATACTATATAGCCAACCGGTATGCCATTGTCATAATCTGTTGAATGTCAATATGTTGGCCTCATTTGGCGGATGTGATTTTTTCCCGATACGGGAAGGATTTACAAAAATGAGGCAGTCATTTAATAGTTTAACACGGAAATATTTCCAGCGGAGGTAGAATGGTATATATTCTTTCGAACGTCTTATTTTAGCAATCCCTTAATTTCATTGAGTTTAAGAAGTGCTTCCACAGGTGTGAGGCGGTTTATGTCCAGCTCCTGCAACATCTTTCTGATTTGTTCGAAAGTTTGTGAGTGCGCATCGAAAATTGATAATTGCACTTTAGGAGTAGATATTTTTTTTATAATTTCTTTTAGGGCACTGTTTTCACCACCGCGGCTTTCTTCGAGTTGTTTTAGAATCTGATTTGCCCGATCAATTAAAATTGCCGGCATACCTGCCATTTTCGCCACATGAATTCCAAAGCTGTGAGTTGAACCACCAGGAGCCAGTTTTCGTAGGAATATAATTTTATTCCCAAGTTCCCGGCTCGTAATATGGTAACTTTTAACACCTTTGAATTTGTTTTCCAGTTCATTCAATTCGTGGTAATGGGTCGCGAATAAAGTTTTCGGTTTGCAAATTGAATCATGTAAATACTCGGCAATGCTCCATGCAATTGAAATCCCGTCGTAAGTAGAAGTCCCCCGTCCAATTTCGTCCAAAATGATCAGACTTCGCGGAGTAAGACTGTTAAGTATACTGGCCGTTTCGTTCATCTCAACCAGGAATGTGGATTCTCCACTGCTTACATTATCAGATGCTCCAACTCGTGTGAAAATTTTATCGGTTAATGGAATTTTCGCCTTCGTAGCTGGAACAAAACTTCCCATGTGAGCCATTAGTGTTATAAGTGCCACCTGTCGCAACAGCGCAGATTTGCCACTCATATTTGGACCCGTAAGTATAATTATTTGTTGGCCGGATGAATCTAAAGTCAAGTCGTTTGCGATGTATGATTCACCTGGTTGAAGATTTCTCTCAATAACAGGATGTCGACTTTCCAGGAGTTCAAGTACAAGTTCTTCCTGTATGACCGGTTTTTTATAGTTCTGATGGATTGCATTTAAAGCGAAACAGAGCAGGCAATCCAGGGTCGCTATTACGGAGCAGTTTACCTGGATTGAAGCAATAAAATCTCTGAGAGCAAAAAGAAGCCGGTCATAGATTTCAGCTTCAATCTGTTGTATTTTTTCTTCTGCTCCCGTTATTTTCTCTTCGTATTCCTTTAATTCCGGTGTAATATAACGTTCAGCATTGGCCAATGTTTGTTTTCGGATCCAGTTTTCTGGTACTTTACTTTTATGAGAGTTTGTAACTTCCAAATAGTATCCGAATACGTTGTTAAAACTTATTTTAAGAGATGATATACCTGTAGCAACGGATTCTTTCTGTTGTAAATCTGCGAGGTACTGCTTGCCACCTGATGCAATTTTTTTAAGTATATCAAGCTCCTCATTCACACCTGCACGTATTAAATTTCCTTTGTGTGCAAATGCAGGAGGGTTTTCTACGAGTTCTGTTAAAATCTGATCCGCTATCAATAGACAGGGATTCAATAATGCGGCCAGTCTCTTCAAAAACGGTTCTGAAGTTTCTTTGCATAAGTTTAAAATATTCAATATTTCATATAAACCACGCCCAAGTTGAAGCACTTCGCGTGGGTTTATTTTTTTCGCAGGGATTCGGGAAAGCATTCTCTCCAAATCACCACAGAGTTTAATATGATGAATCAACTGCGAACGTAAAACAGATTCTCGTATAAAAAAT
>DATHPV010000072.1:0-3964 GCA_035483495.1 Puia sp. | reverse complement strand
CACCGGACTTCTACAGACTCGCGCAGGCAACTACAGAACTACTTTATTCTTTAAACAGAAGGGGGATAAAAGCTTTCTTCAGGAAATCAGATTCCAGATTAAAGACTAGGATAGCGTGAGAGTGTGAGAATATCGATCTCCTCATATTTTTTACATTTCACTTTATAATTTCTACTTTGCTCTTTAATGAGCATAAACGTGGACCAGTTTGATGAGCATTTGTATATCTTGATGCAGGCTGCTCTGAAAGAGGATCTGGGCGATGGAGATCATTCTACTCTTGCGGTTATACCGGAAAACGCACGTGGTCGGGCGGTTTTGAAAATTAAGCAGGATGGCATTCTTGCCGGTGTACAAATAGCTCAAAAAATAATTCATTTTAGAGAACCGACAGCATCTTTTATTATTCACAAGAAAGATGGTGAAGATATGCATTCGGGGGACCAGGCATTTACATTAGAAGCTTCAGTTCATTCCATACTCGCCTGTGAGAGATTGATATTAAATTGCATGCAAAGAATGTGCGGTATTGCAACCTTAACCCGGCAGTATGTGGATTCGATTAAGGGATATTCATCCAAAATCCTGGATACCAGGAAAACCACACCTGGGTTCAGGTTACTGGAAAAAGAGGCCGTCCGGATCGGAGGCGCTACAAATCATAGATTTGGTTTGTTCGATATGATAATGCTTAAGGATAATCACATCGACTATTGTGGAGGTATCGGGAAAGCTTTGGATTATGCCTTTACATATGTACAGAAATATAAACCATCACTTAAGATAGAAGTAGAAGCAAGAACATTGGAAGATGTTCGCGAAGTGATGCAATCCGGAAAAGCTCATCGAATTATGCTGGATAATTTCAACCCTTCACAGATTATACAGGCTCTGAAATTAATCGACAATAAAATTGAAACAGAAGCAAGTGGAGGTATCAGCCTGAATAACATCAGGGAATATGCCGCAACCGGCGTGGATTATATAAGCGTTGGCGCTCTTATCCATCAGGCGCAGAGCCTCGATTTAAGTTTGAAAGCAATCTAGGAAAGTGTGAGAGTGTGAGAGTATTGATGCATTTTGTTTCAGATTTGTAAACATTTGATCGTTAACAATTATCAATTGACAATTAACCATTTTAAAAATGGCAAAAAAAAATATCCCCGACAAAAATGGATTTGTTTTCAGTACTGATCCAAATTTTGCATTTCAAAATTCCGGAACTGATTCCTCGGAAACCCTCCCTCCAGGGAAACAACGTCTTCGAATACTACTGGATACGCGTCACCGTGGTGGTAAAACCGTTACCGCGGTTTTAGGATTTATAGGCACGCCTGACGACATGGAAATTCTTGGGAAAAAACTGAAACAATTTTGTGGTACCGGGGGATCAGTTAAAGATGGACAGATTCTGATTCAGGGAGATCAAATCTTAAAAGTTCGTAGTTATCTTCAAAAGGAAGGATACAAAATCTGAGTTCATAATGTAGAAGTGTGGAATTGTGCATATGCACAATTTTACATTTTCCATATTGTGAAAATCGGATAGTCGCTATAGCGCCGAAATATCAGAAGTCAACTCCCATGGCGAATTGCCATGTTGGTGAATTCCCGAAGAAAGTATTCATCTGCCATCCAACATCGAGTCGAAGGAAATATCCAAGTAATGTACTTCTTGCTCCAAAACCATAACCTCCGGCGAAAGGACCGATGCCGCCTGCTTTAATCGTTACGTTTACAGGAACATTATTATAGTCATTGTTGGTATAAGTATTCTGAGGTCGCTGGATATTGTTGATCGATCCTGCCCAGGCAGTCCCCAAATCGAAGAATTGGATTAGCTGAAAATTCCGTACAAAAGCGTTGTTGATTGGCTTATTCATCAAAGTTGTAAATACCGGCAGGCGCAATTCACTGTTAATTGTAATTGCATTATTGCCATTGGCAACATTTTGATTATAACCTCTCAGGTTAACAGCAAGCGACTGATATGCATAATTCTGTGAATAGTCGGGAAGGGGATATTGATTTGCCTTAGGAAACATCCATCCGTCCTGTCCTCCCAGATAATAGTCTATTTTCTGATTACCCCACGAGAAATCCCCGGCAGCACGAACTGCCCATATAAAATTCCTGTAAATCGGATAATAATTACGGGCGTCGAATCCAAAATTAAAAATCTTTCTTCCTTCTCCTGTTAGCGGCTGATTGGTCTGATAATTAAAATCGATATAAAATTTATATCTCAGCCCGTTCATAATATTCATAGTCTTTGTGATGGTATTGTCGAAAACGTATTCGAGACGATTCACCAGAAATACTTGTTTGTCGACGTAACCTGATTTCAAAGCCAGACTATCAAATGGATAATTCGGATCGTAAGCACTTTCTCCGTTTGGCCTCAGACCAACTTTGTCTGTTCGAATACCAACACTATACCTAAGGCTTCTGATTTTATCAAATGGATACCGAATAACAGCCTGGAAGAGATTTGTGTATAGTTTTGAATCGACGAAATCATATGTGTGTGATGAATTAGCACCCACCGTATCATAGAGTGGGTAAGTTCCAACATCGGTCTGTCGGAAATAGAGCAATGAGAAATCGGTACGCAGTTTTAAGTAATCTATGCGTGCATACCATTGACCGCCGCCATCGAAGAATGAACCACCTGAGGGTACGAATGTTGCCACTCCTATTCCGCCTGTACCCGCAGATACTGCGGTGGATGAATTTCCTCCAAATAACGGCAGGCGCAGAGAACCGGTAAAACGTATATCTTCAAATAAGTCAAAAACGGCTGCCTGGAACATGGCGTTAAATGGTTCGTTGCCACCCAGCATGATGGGCAACGCACCCGTGAAAGGCTGATACTGTGTTGCCAGCACGTCATTATTGAAACCGATTGTAAAACTTTGCGCGGAGAATTTCAGTTTATAATCATATAGTTTCGCGTTTTTTAAAATCTCATCTGGCGGTGGGGGCACTGATTGATGGAGCACTAGCTTCTGGTTTAAAACAGTATCTTGTTTCTCCTTGTCGAATTCGCTTTCAAATATGTCTGTTTGTACTTTTACGGTATCCGCTTTTTTCTTTTGTTGATATTGCAAAGCCTGACCACTGGCTATTTGACTCGCCGTAATAGATTCTTTTCTGTATTCTGTAATCCGGGGATTAATATTTCGTTTCTTAAGTGCGGACTCATCTACTTTTAACTTGTATAGAAATTTAAGATCTCCCTCCTGACGAACTTCACTTACCAGCCCGGTTTCGCCAGCAATTTTTGTTTCAGTCAGTCCACTCTGATAGTTAGTTAGTGCAAACGTATATGCAGAATCTCTGGTTATGGAAAAAGTATAAATAGAATCTGGTTCAGTTTCTTTATTTGCACGTAACGTTGAATCGAGTTCCTGTTTGTCGGGATTGTGAAGTACTTCATCCCCTATGCGGTAGACGGTATCAATACCGTCTCTCCTCGTCGTAAAAAATCCGGCGTAGCGATTTGCAATTCCATTTTCATCTGAAATAAAAGTAAAATGAAAGTTGTTATACTGTGTCGGGTAACGGGCATTGCCATACTTTAAATGAGTGAGCTGCGAAATTTGTTTGAATTCGCTTTTATTCCAGTTGTCGACAAGAAAAACATTGTATCGATTATTGGATGGCAATACGGTATCTCCTGTGGGAGCTGAACCCGAGGGACGGTTGGAAGAATAGATAATACCTGTTTTACCCGGAAATGTCACAAATGACGCATCCAGATCATCGTAAACGTCGTTAGTGATCTGATCTACCTTGGAGGTTGTAAGATTATACTCGAATATGTCCGATTGTCCATCCTTTACTGCGCTCAGCAAAAGTGTGTTATTGTCGAGCATGTACTTCATATCCTGTACCTGATCGAACATATCCAGATCAGTAACCACCCGTTTGTATTTCGATACGATATCGTAAACGAAAAGCC
>DATHPV010000071.1:0-2492 GCA_035483495.1 Puia sp. | reverse complement strand
TATAAGAGTATAGGAGTATAAGAGTGTCGACGGGATCAATTTTTAGAGTTTTTTTTTACTTGTTACGATAATTTTGGATAGAATTGCTATTATTTCATTTAGAATATCAGTCGTTTCTTGCTGAGCTTTAATATCTTCCATTTTCTCGCATAAAATAAGCCAATATAAAGTTTCATTTGCTTCTTTTTGGGCAATTTTCATCTTATGGATAAAATCTAATCTGCTTTCAGAATATTGGGCTTCGAAAACGTTGGCTCCGATCGAAGTGCCAGACTTTAATAATTGATTTGAAATGATGAACTTCTTCTTCTCTGTAAGAAAATTGCAATATTTAATAATCTCAATAGCGAAAGCAAGTGATTTTTGAACAATAGGGCCATCTCGTCGAATCATTGTAATATGCTTTTATGATTCGAAATTGAAATTAAAATCATTAATACAAATGAGTAATTCACGTTTAAAATCAGTGAAAATTACCCTCACTCTTATGCTTTCATACTCCTATACTCTTATACTCTTATACTCTTATACTACTTCAATCTCACCCCGGTGTAGTTGTGCGGACTAATCTTCTTGAGTTCTTTTTTTACGACGGGCGCTATATCCAGCCTGTCGATAAACTCATGAATAGACTGTTTCGTAATTCCATTTTTTCCCCTGGTGAGTTCTTTCAGAGCTTCGTATGGACTGGGGTAATCTTCTCTTCGTAATATTGTTTGAATTGCTTCAGCCACAACTGCCCAGTTATTTTCAAGATCTCCCGCAAGTTTATCGGAATTCAGGACCAGTTTAGTAAGTCCTCTCTCGATCGATTTAAGAGCAAGGATAGTGTGGGCAAATGGAACACCGATACTACGCAAAGTAGTTGAATCAGTCAGATCCCTTTGCAGGCGTGATACGGGAAGCTTGGACGATAAATATTCAAAAGTTGAATTGGCAATTCCAAGATTTCCCTCTGCATTTTCGAAGTCAATTGGGTTTACCTTATGAGGCATGGCGGAAGAACCAATTTCCCCCTCCTTGATTTTTTGTTTGAAATAATCCATTGAAATATAGGTCCAAAAGTCCCGGCAAAAATCTATCAGGATCGTATTAATTCTTTTGATGCAGTCAAACTGTGCCGCCAGCAGGTCATAATGTTCAATCTGGGTGGTGAATTGCTGTCTTTTCAATTCCAGTTTTTTCTCGACAAATTCATTGCCGAGTTTTATCCAGTCACGATTGGGAAAAGCAACAAAATGCGCGTTGAAATTTCCCGTTGCTCCGCCGAATTTAGCCGTAAACGGAATTTGTATGAGGAGTTCAATTTGATTTTGTATTCTTTCAACGAACACCATCATTTCCTTACCCAGGGTTGTCGGTGAAGCTGCCTGTCCGTGTGTTCTGGCAAGCATCGGTGTATTTCGCCACTGACTTGCAAGAATTCCAAATTGTTTTTTAAGATTCAAAATAAAAGGCAGGTATTCTATTTCGACTGCGTGTTTCCAAAGTAATGGAATCGCAGTGTTATTAATATCCTGCGAAGTGAGTCCAAAATGAATCCACTCTGTCGCTTCCGCATCCTTTGTTTCTTTCAGCCTCGATTTCAAAAAATATTCAACAGCCTTTACATCGTGGTTTGTTGTTTTTTCAATCTTCTTAACCGCCAGGGCGTCTTCAATGCTGAAATCCTCTACAAGCGCCAGTAAATATTTTTTTGTATTGGCTGAAAGAGTAAAAAACTTCTTTTCAGAAAGAAAAATAAAATAAGAGACCTCTACCTGAACCCTGTATTTTATTAAAGCATATTCAGAGAAATATTCTCCTAATTGTTGTAATTGGCTTCGATATCGCCCATCGAGCGGTGAAAGGGCTGTAAGCGGATGAAGTTCCATATACTCGTTCGCAAGTAGGGATTATTTGGACGCCTTACCTACATTTGCAGCCAAATTTAAACTAATCGCGTTGGAAAGAAAAATAAGGGTAGGTGCCGTGAGTTATCTGAATACCAAACCGCTGCTCTATGGAATCCAAAATTCGCCCATAGTCAACGAAATTTCACTCATAGAAGATTATCCCTCCAGGATTTCGGACAAGCTCCTCAACGATGAAATTGACATTGGTTTGGTGCCTGTTGCGCTCATTCCAGAGATGAAAGAATATCATATTTGCACCAGTTATTGTATCGCCTGCGATGGGCCGGTTGCATCAGTTTGTTTATTTAGTGAAGTGCCGATCGAAGATATAAAAACTGTTTTGCTGGACTATCAAAGCAGGACGTCGGTATTGTTAGCTGAAATTCTGTTTGAGAAATACTGGAAACAAAAACCTGTTTTTCAACATGCAGGTCCTGATTTTTTAAATCAGATCGGGGGTACAACAGCAGCAGTAGTTATTGGAGACCGCGCATTACGCCTGAGGTCCTCGTCAGCCTTTGTATATGATTTGGGGGAAGCCTGGAAAAATATAACTGGTTTACCTTTTGTATTTGCAGCCTGGATCAGTAATAAAGT
>DATHPV010000070.1:0-3534 GCA_035483495.1 Puia sp. | reverse complement strand
GAACGCCCCAAACAGTCTGGAACCAATATTTAATCCGATCCCTTTTGAATACTAAAAACAACTCAACTAACTTTGAAAAACCGTCCAGTTTATAAGGGGCCGATACACTTTCGATTTTGTGCTTGCTGGAAATTTTTTTTGTTAATTAAGAGTCCTTATAAAAAAACATCTAATTTTTTATTCATTAAATTCACAATTACTGTAATTGCAATTAACCAATTACTATAATTTGTGTTACATATTCAGAACATGACAAGATTCAATTGGAAAATATTTGCGATTGCAAACGTGCTGATTATTGCATTGCTGGTTTTTAGTTTCTTAAATGCTTGGAGCGATGATGATGGCACGTTACCAAAAGATTCTAATTGGCAGATTTTCGTAAAAATATTTTATATCCTCCGCTTTCCCACCCATACATTATGTTGGAAATATATATCTGAAAGTCATTCATCAATACCATACCTCGCTGGACTTTTCATAAACTGTTTATTCTACGCGCTGTTGATAGAACGATTGATTTACTTTTTTAAGAGAAAGCCAAAAGCGAGTTACTAAAATAAATTTCTTCCTCATCTTCTGGCTATATATAATCATTGAATAACACCACAGCCGGTCGGTCGTTTTATTAGGAAATAGACTGACCGTCCGCTCGGTGAAACGATTAGTCTTGCTCAGGCACTTCGGGATATGTCAATGGATTTAATACGCATCGATTTTGAGGCCATTTTTGGACCATTCTTGGCCAAATAAGTGTTAGTCCAGTACATTAATAGTACGAAAAGATCTGCCAAATTTTGGCCTGTAATCAGCTCAAATCATCATCGGTTGTTCGTTCCCGTTATACTCTGAGATTTTAAAGATTATTACCTCACTAAAGGTTCAAAACCAATGGCTAGCCATCAACCTAGTAACTCAGTTTATAGTCCTGAATCAAAAAGAAGACGGGAAAAAGTATGATACATCAAAGCAGATAATAGAGATATCAGCTAAATGCTTGTATTATTAATATTATATCTATAAACTGTCGTTTTTTGTGTTCTTCTGGGAGCCAGCCGCACAGTTTTCCTGTCCCTGAATTTCATTTGAGTTTTTATTTCGTCATACATTTGGTAAACCACCAAAATTTCAGTCGATTCTTTGTTTCTCTTGAAACATTTTATCCGATTTGCTCTAGGACCCAGCGAGATTTTCAGCCCTCTCATAACACCCATATCTGGTTTGTTCAGTTTGGTTAGTAATCTGAACTTCTCTTTGGTGATTATGTAACCAGCTTTTTCAGCTTGGTTTTTCAGATTGCATCCCTGTGTCTGTCCATATCCAATTAGTCGCCCGATTTTCTTATTTGAAATTCCAAAATAGTCTTCTCCAAAAGGTCGGAAAAGATTGGTTCTTGCTTCATCTGCTTTGTGGGAAGCGAACCTTTTCCTTTTCTTTTTATTGAGAAAACTTGCGTATTTCTGATGTTTGATATTAATGGATACCAATGCGCCGGTTGCAAATGCCTTGAAATTGCCGAGATCGCCATAATTCATTTTAACGGCCCTTCTCTTTTTTAAGTCAAGCATCAACTGCAGCCTGTTAAAACTCTTTACGAAGTAATATCCAGAATTAGTGTTATATGAAACCCAGTTAATTTCTATGAGCTTTTTTTGGAGCTTTTTGATCGTTTTATTGGTCTTAATCCCAATGGCTTTACACAACTCTTCTTTCCAGGAATCATCGGATTCATGAAGCCTTCCGCTGCACCTCATTTTCATATACAGGTACAACTTTAAAGGTTTTAATAAGTCGTTCTTAAAAGAGTATTCTAACAACTCAATCGGAACACTTAAATGTTCGTTATGTATTTTACTTGGCTTATACATTATCAAAGAGCTCTTATTATATAATAAGGAAAATGCCTGAATTCAACAATTAATTTTATAAGTTAATTTCTCGTTTGTACGACTCACGGAGATGAATATCCGAGAAACTGAATTCGTTCGTGTGATTATTCGTTTTGCGGTAAGAGTAATAGTGGAACGGACGGACTATTTCATTGATATAAATTTTCGGGTCGTTACTAATTTCCCTATAGATTAGAAGTTTTCTGGATGTTTTGTCAAACCAGACACCTAATCTTTTATTTATCCTATTCCAGACATCTTTGAAATTGGTTTCATCCACATTGGCGACTTTTACAAGGCAGCCAATTCCCGTTCCAGTAATCGTTTTCCAACCGGCAACAATGAATGGCTGCGATTTGAAGTAACACTTATAATTAGTTATTTCTTCCGGACTAAGATCCTCCTTCTCGAAATACATGTATCCAGTCATTGATGCAAAACGACGAGAATCCTCGACATCAACAAACGCGTTCCAACTAATTGCCTGGAGTTTGGACTTGATCTTTTTGTACAAGTCATCTTCCTTATTGCATGCGCGCATGGCGCTTAAAAAGAGTAGATTTTCTCCACCACTTTTGATTGATTCTAAAGCTTGAAAGATGGTAATCATTCTTGCCGTCGCTTTAGACCTCTTATTACTTAAAAGATTGAATTGACCTGGTTGAAAACTGAAAGGTGTAGATTTTGGAAGTTCGTTTATTTCATCTGATCCATCGACACAATTAACTTGATTCACTTGCATATGCTTAAGGCACATATTTCTCACTAAATTCTCCTTTACATGAACAATATCACGGGATTAATACAAATATACGAAATAAATGTCATTTTGACAATTAATATTTAAAGTTTATTTCTCATCTCTAACGGCAAAGCCCACCTAAAAAGGCGGGCTCTTGTAAAACTCTGGTTTTCACTTATCCCCTACTTTGTTCCGGTCGGTCGGTCTTTTTCCTTATTCTCCGACTGGCTGACCATGCTTTTATACTTATCTATGAACCACGTTTTCCCAGGGACTTTGTTTTCGCCATACTTTTTTACCAGTTCACCTATAATGAATTCATAGGAAAATCCTTTCTTTTTTAACTCCACAAAATCCCGGATCATTTCTGGATTATCATATTTACTCCGCCGATTCTGCTGCGAAAGTTTGTTTGAATCGGTACATTTTCCAGTTGCTGAAAATGAAAGTGTTTCTTCATCAAAACTCAATTCATAACTCTTATTCTTTTCCTTCCGGCTAATAAAATTCCCTTTGAGAATAGTCAAATACGCCAATTCGCCTTCTCCCAAACGAAGTTCTACTACACTTCTCAACGATGCTTCTATGCCTTGTGAACCGTTTAACCTGTTCTTATTTGGTTCAGAGTTCTCTGAATGTTTAATGGTGTGATGAATGATTACAATGCATGTCTCATACTTATTTGCCAAATCCCTCAATGGTCTAAGTCCAATTCTGGCATAACCTAAGCCGTTAAAATCTCTCACCCCTAAATCTGCCCATTGTATCGGCCCCTTATAAACTGGACGGTTTTTCAAAGTTAGTTGAGTTGTTTTTAGTATTCAAAAGGGATCGGATTAAATATTGGTTCCAGACTGTTTGGGGCGTTCTTCCCTGCAGTGACCCATGTCTTCTTTTTTCATT
>DATHPV010000069.1:0-5465 GCA_035483495.1 Puia sp. | reverse complement strand
ATATCGGGCTCCTTTGATACTTCTGTTTACGCCATTTGTATACCTGGTCGTTAAACGGGAAAACCAGTTATTGTAATGATAAAAAATCTTATTTAACCCTTTGGCGTCTTTGGTCACTTTTGTCGGCCTTAATAGAAGAGTGCAAAGCGCAGGTGTCAAGGATAAAGCGACGAATGCAGACAAGATTACTGAAATAGCAATCGTGATCGCGAATTGCTGGTATAATCTGCCTACAATGCCGGGAATAAAACCTACGGGAACAAATACTGCAGCAAGAATCAGCGCAATAGCTACCACAGGTGCAGAAATTTCCTTCATAGCACGGTAGGTGGCTTCCTTGGAAGACATATGTTGCTCATCAATATAATGCTGCACAGCTTCAACCACAATGATGGCATCATCCACCACAATGCCTATTGCAAGTACAAAGCCGAACATCGTCAGGGTATTGATTGTAAACCCGAGCGGAATAAAAAAACAAAATGTCCCGAGTAAAGAAACGGGAATTGCCATCACCGGGATAATGGAAGAACGCCAATCCTGCAAAAACAAAAAGACGACCAGCGCTACCAATGCCAATGCCTGTAGCAAAGTTTTCACCACTTCGCGCATGGAAGTTTTGATAATAGTTACACCTTCGAAGGGGACTTTATAATCCACATCTGCGGGAAAAGATTTTTTCAATTCCTCCAGCTTGGCATATACATTATTTGCCGTCTCCAGGGCATTACTTCCCGGTGTTTGGAAAATCTGCAGATAAGAAGCTCTTTTCCCGTCAACAAAAGAGTTACTGGAAAAAGTGAATTTCCCCAGTTCAACCCTCGCGATATCTTTCAGATATACCAATTCGCCGGAAACCGGAAGAGTCTTGACAACGATATTTTCAAATTCAGAAACTTTATTCAGTCGACCATTCACAAGAATACTGAATTCATGTGTTTGCGAATTGTCCTGCGGCGGAGAACCTGCAGATCCGGCTGCTACCTGAACATTTTGTGCATTGAGCGCATTCATAACATCCTGAGGCATTAAGCTGTAGGACGCCAGTTTATCGGGATTCATCCAGACACGCATGCTAAAGTTATCTGCTCTCGCACTAACATCACCAACACCCGGTACGCGAAGCATTGCATCGGCTATAAATATATTGGTGTAGTTATCCAGAAATTTTATATCGTGTGTGCCGTTGGGAGAATAAACAGCAATCAACATCAACTGACTTGTATTACTTGCGCGAACGGTTAAACCAAGTTTACTCACAACCGCCGGCAACAAAGGAGCGGCAATGCCGACTCTGTTTTGAACATTCAGTGCAGCGATATGAACATTGGTTCCTACTTCAAAAGTTACCCGAATACTCACGCTGCCCGTGTTAGTATTCGTGGATTGCATATACTCCATGCCCGGTGTACCATTCACTTGTTCTTCGATGGGAATCGATACGGTTTGTTCTACTGTTTGTGCATCAGCGCCTGTATAAGATCCAGAGATACCCACTGAAGGCGGAGTGATTTTAGGGTATTGGTCTATAGCCAGATTATTAATACTAATGATACCTGAAATGATCAGTACAAGGGAAATTACGATCGCCGTAACAGGTCTTTTTATAAAAGTATTGGCAATCATGCCTGTGCCGATTTATCCCTTTCCCGGGATTGTTGAATATCAAATTCCAAACCCGGATCTATATCCTGTTGCTCTACCTTTCTGGCTTTTTCCATTAAATATTCATGGTGTTCCTTCAGGTACGCTAATTTCTTCTTTCCGTAGGAAATTCTTGTAATCACAACAAATAAAACAGGAACGATAAATATCGCAATCGTCGATGCAGCAAACATGCCCCCCAATACAGTATATCCAATTGTTCTACGCGCTTGCGCCCCTGCGCCCGTTGCCAATACCAGCGGCAATACACCAAGTATAAATGCCATTGAAGTCATGATAATTGGACGCAGTCTCAAACGGACTGCTTCGAGAGTTGATTGAAGTAAGTCCTCTCCCCGATCGACACGCACTTTGGCGAACTCCACAATTAATATCGCATTTTTTGCTGCGAGACCAATCAGAGTAATCAAACCAATTTGTGCATAAACATTGTTTGTAAGACTGGGAACCAACAGCAAAGTGCCAATCGCGCCGAATGCCCCGATAGGTACCGCAAATAATACCGAAAAGGGCACCGACCAGCTCTCGTAGAGTGCGGCCAGGAAGAGAAATACAAACGTGAGAGAAAAAGCAAAAATGTAAATTGTTGTGGAGCCGGCTTTAATTTCTTCATAGCTCAACCCTGAAAACTCATATTCATATCCCTGAGGTAAAACTTTGGCTGCAACTTCTTTTAACGCTTCTATTGTTTCGTTACTGCTATAACCCTGTCCGGAACTGCCGTCTATTTCAGCGGAACGGAAAATATTAAAATGGGAAATCAGCGGTGCGGTTTCAGCTGTTGTATAACTGACAAGCGTACCCAGTGGTAACATTTGTCCCGCCTGATTGCGGACATAATATTTGTTAACATCTGAAATTACTTTTCTGAAAGTTGTATCAGCCTGAACTACGACGTGAAAAGTGCGATTATAAACAGTAAAGTCATTTATATACAAACTGCCCATATAAGCCTGGATAGTTGTGAATACGTCATTGATATTTACACCGAGTTTTTCACACTTATCCCTGTCAACATTCAAATTGAAACCAGGCGTGTGTGCTCCATAAAAACTGTAAGCCCCTGAGATCGCCGGATTTTTATTTGCCTCGTCCACAAATTTTTTGATCACCGTTTCAAACGCGTGAAGATCGTCATTGGTATTGCGCTGTTCAATCTGGAAACTGAATCCGACCGTTTGACCAACACCCGGGATAGGAGATGGTTGAATGACTTCTACGTTTGCATTTTTGACGCCTGCGTCAGCAATTCTCTTTCGCATGACATCCATAATGCCCGGCACCTGCTGATCAGATTCACTCCTTTCATCCCATGGTTTAAGTTGAACATAAATAGTACCTGCATTAGAGTTGGATGCATTGTTAAGTACATTTAATCCGGATAACGCTGCGTAGTGACCAACCCCGGGTGTATTTGCAACTACATTCATCAGTTTATTCATTACTACAACTGACTGGGCAGTAGAAGATGCCGGTGGCAATTGAAAAGTAACATACAGATTTCCGTCATCTTCTGATGGGATAAATCCGGAAGATTTTTGTTGAAATAAAAAGTATGTAGCTACGCAGATACAGATTAATAAAATAACAACATACCTGGACGCCTTTATGCTTTTTTGAACACCGTTGGAATATTTGTTCGTAACACGTTCAAACCAGTTATTGAAACGAAAAAACATTTTGTCTATTCCCTTTGCTTCTTTTTTTACATCAGTAGGTTTTAAGAGCAGCGTGCATAAAGCAGGAGTCAGAGACAGGGCGATGAAGGCCGATAGTATTACGGAGATAGCAATCGTGATGGCAAACTGCTGGTACAGTCGGCCAACTATGCCGGGAATAAAACCAACAGGCACGAACACAGCAGCCAGGATCAGGGCGATCGCCACAACCGGTCCGGAAATATCTTTCATGGCATGATAAGTCGCTTCCTTAGCCGACATTTTCTGCTCGTCAATATAATGCTGCACTGCTTCTACCACGATAATCGCATCATCCACCACAATTCCGATGGCCAATACAAACCCGAACATGGTTAACGTATTGATCGTAAATCCAAGTGGTATAAAAAAACAAAATGTCCCCAAAATGGAAACCGGAATGGCAAGCACAGGAATAAGTGTCGAACGCCAGTTCTGTAAAAACAGGTAAACCACGAGTGCAACCAGTCCAAGTGTTTTTAATAAGGTCCAGACAACATCCGACATGGAAACTTTTACAACCGTTACCGCTTCAAAAGGTACTTTGTATTCTACATCGGCGGGAAAAGTTTGTTTCAATTGGGCGAGTGTTGAATACACGCCATTCGCTGTTTTAAGCGCATTACTGCCGGGCGCCTGATAAATGAGCAGATAAGAAGCGCGATGACCGTCAACAAAAGAATTGCTCGCAAATGTAAATTTCCCGAGTTCGACACGGGCAACATCTTTCAGATAAACCAATTCACCCGTAGCCGGCAAACTTTTCACAATTATATTTTCAAATTGTGGAACCGTGTTCAACCTGCCATTCACTAGAATACCCAATTCATATGTCTGGGTCTTTGATTGCGGAGGCACCCCTGCTGATCCGGCAGCGACCTGAACATTTTGTGTGTTGAGTGAATTGATTACATCCTGCGGTGTTAAATTGTATGCCGCCATCTTTTCGGGATTCATCCACACACGCATACTGAAATCATCGGTGAAACGATTGATACTTCCAACTCCGGGTACACGGAGCAAAGCATCCTGTATAAATATATTTGTGTAATTATCGAGAAAGGTAATATCGTGTGTTCCCTTCGGAGCGTAAACAGCTACCATCATCAGCATACTGGGATTTAGTGCTCTCACTGTTAATCCCAATCTGCTGGCAACGGCAGGTATCAAAGGCGTTGCGATGCTAACACGATTCTGTACATCCAGGGCAGCAATATCGATATCAGTTCCGATACTGAATGTAACATTGATAGACATCAGTCCGTTATTGGTGCTGTTGCTTTGCATATACTCCATACCTGGAGTTCCGTTTACCTGACTCTCAATGGGAGTCGCCACAGTTTGTTCAACGGTTTCAGCATCAGCGCCGGTAAACTGACCGTTTACCTGTACAATCGGAGGCGTGATTTCAGGGTACTGGTCAATTGGAAGATTCAGAATGCAGATCGTCCCTGTCAGGACCAACACTATAGAAATAACTATAGCTGTTACCGGTCTTTTAATAAACGTATTCGCAATCATATATTATTCATGTCCGCTTTCACTTTTTTTCGCACCAGATTTTCCGCTGGGAGCACTTGCATTAATTTCTGATCCATCGTGAATAGCCTGCACACCATCAACAACAATTCGGTCACCATCTGCTATTCCTGATTTTATTACCTGATTTTCACCTAGTATCTGTCCAACCTGAACCTTTTTTTGAAAAGCCCGTAGCGTAAGCCGGGGTTGTGCAGTATCTGCTTCTTTTTTTTGCGCTGTATCAGATTTGTGGGCCATGATAGTATCCTTGGCTACAAATACAAAATATTCACCCATTTGTTCCACCACCGCTTTTCCCGGAATGAGCATTTGTGGTGAAGTGTCCTGATTATGTTCACGAACCACACAACTCAGACCGGCTTTCAAAGTATATTTTGGATTTGGAAAAACAAGTCTCACACGAATCGAGCCCGTTTGCGGATCAACAGCCCTGTCTATTACTGAAATTTTTCCTGTGTAAGGATATAGAGTATTGTCAGGAAGTAAAAAAGTAAACAGCGAATCAGGATGCGTTCCAACACCATGCTGAAGATTCTCATAATGGGTAAGCTGTTTTTCATT
>DATHPV010000068.1:0-7682 GCA_035483495.1 Puia sp. | reverse complement strand
AATGAAAAAGGTTTCATCACTTCATTTGTAGAAAAACCAAAAAAAGATTTGCTCAAAGAATGGACCAGCGATACAGGTCCGGTCATGCAGGGACAGGGTAGACACTATCTGGCGTCGATGGGTATTTATATCTTCAACAGACAACTACTGGTAGACCTTCTGCAGAATGAATATGTGGAAGCAACAGATTTCGGAAAAGAAATATTGCCTCAGTCCATCGATAAATACAAAGTAGTAAGTTATCAGTATGATGGTTACTGGACCGACATTGGAAATATTTATTCCTTCTTCGAAGCAAACCTCGGTCTGACAAAAGAAATTCCGGATTTTAATTTGTTCGATAATAACAACCTGATCTACACAAGAGCGCGTATGTTGCCTCCCGCCAAAATAAGCGGGACTACTTTGGAAAAAACGATTATCGCCGAAGGATGTATCATCAATGCATCACGAATAGAAAGCAGCGTGATAGGCATTCGTACCAGAATTGGTATTGGAACTACCATCGTAAGCAGTTATCTGATGGGGATAGATTATTATGAAACCATTGAAGAAATAAAACACGACAAAGAACATGGTTTACCATCTGTAGGTATCGGTGACCGTTGTTATATTCGAAATTGCATCGTAGACAAGAACTGCCGTATTGGTGATGATGTTAGAATTAATGGTGGATCGCACCTTGAAAATACCGATCATTCATTGTACACTGTAAAAGATGGAATTGTGGTGATCAAAAAAGGTGCAGTGATTCCAAATGGTTTCGTGATTTAGAATTTAACGATTGCTATGACCACACATACAGGATCTGATCAACACAAGCTGGTTGAGAAACCCAGGCTTTCCGTTTGGCAGATCTTTACGATGAGTTTTGGTTTTTTGGGCATTCAGTTTGGATTTGCTTTACAGAACGGAAACACGAGCCGTATTTTGCGATCCTTTGGTGCTGATGTTGATCAGTTACCTGCATTCTGGCTGGTAGCTCCGCTTACAGGCATGATTGTTCAACCCCTGATCGGTCACTACAGTGATCGCACATGGAACAGGCTGGGCCGAAGGAAACCATTTTTTCTTACAGGCGCAATATTAACCTGCGTGGCACTCTTGATTCTTCCCAATTCAGGTTCTTTCTCTTCTGTTATTCCGGCACTATGGATCGGAGCGGGTATGGTAATGATCATGGATACTTCCATTAATATTGCCATGGAACCATTTCGAGCATTGGTCGCCGACAATCTTCCTGATAAACAAAGAACACTTGGATTCAGTATACAAACTTTCCTGATCGGACTGGGAGCGGTAGGAGGATCTTACCTTCCTGAGTGGATGGGAAAACATGGGTATAGTTTGCAATCCGGCCCCAACGGAGTTGCTGACAATATCCGATATTCTTATTATATAGGTGCAGCTGTTTTGATGTTAGCTATTTTAGTAACCGTGTTTTTTTCCAGGGAATACGCTCCGAAAGAATATGAAAAATATCATGGCAAACCAGATCAGTCGCACAAGAAGTCCGGAATAAGTGAAATCATTTACGATTTCAAACACATGCCAAAAACGATGCGACAGCTGGGGCTCGTTCAATTCTTTTCGTGGTTTGCATTGTTTTCCATGTGGGTGTTTACCACAGATGCAGTCGCTACACATATTTACGGACTCACGGGCGATTATTCAAAAACGGTTGCATATAATGAAGCGGGAAATAAAGTGAGCTCTTCATTTGGTGTTTACAATGGCGTAGCGATGTTTTATGCACTGCTGCTGCCTGCGATAGCCAGGAGAATAGGTCGTAAATCAACACATGCATTTTCATTAATGGCAGGAGGTGCGGGATTAATCTCTATTTTTTTTATAAAGGATCCCGCCATGTTAACTTATTCGATGATAGGCGTTGGTCTGGCCTGGGCAAGCATTCTGGCTATGCCTTACGTAATTCTTTCAGGATCTATTCCTCCTGGAAAACTGGGCATTTATATGGGCATTTTTAATTTCTTTATAACACTGCCGCAAATCGTGAATGGGGTTTTCGGTGGATTGATTGTGAAACATATTTATGGCGGGCAACCTATTTATGCCATCGTGCTGGCAGGATTTCTTTTATTCTGTGCCGCCATCAGTGTGTTGTTTGTATATGACGCTGGCGATATTCGCATCAGCAGAAAACAGCAAAGACTGGCTGCAACATGAGAAAACTTCCTTTCATTTATTTGGTTCTATTTTTTAACTGCTGTTTTTCTCAAAACCGTTTTGCGGATTCGGTTTTGCAGGTAAAGGGTATAAGTATTTATCCCAAAAATTGGTGGATAGGGATGAAAGATCCGCATTTGCAGGTATTAATTCATGCCAGAAACATAACTAAAAAAGGGAATTTTTTTTTCCATCAAAAAGAAAATCCGGATATCAGGCTGGACAGCGTTCAGAAGCTAAAAAATCCCAACTATCTTTTTTTGCATTTAACCATCGGACCAAATGCGAAACCGGGAAACATAACTTTTGACATTCATGTCTATGATACGTGGTATATAATGGGAATTCCATTGGAAAAAGTGAAGCCCGGTATTGGAAAACTATATGCCCGCGGCATCAACTCCTCTGATTTTATTTATCTATTGATGCCGGATCGCTTCAGCAATGGCGATCCTAACAACGACCACTATGCGAATATGCGCGATACGGTGGCCGACAGAAGCAACCCGTTAGGCCGTCACGGAGGCGACCTGCAGGGTATTATCAATCATCTTGACTACTTTCAACAGTTGGGTGTTACCGCTTTGTGGCTTACGCCTGTGATTGAAAATGATATGCCTCTTGAAAAAGAACCGAATGGGTGGTTAAGCGGATATCATGGTTACTGGTTCACGGATCATTATGAAATTGACAAGCGTTATGGTGGAAAAGACGCGTATTTGAAATTGGTTCAGGCCGCACATGCTAAGGGATTGAAAATAATTCAGGATGCTGTGTACAATCACATAGGTGCAAAACACTGGATCATGGACGATCCTCCATCAGAAGACTGGATAAACAGATGGCCTGAATATCAGGGTACCAATCACCGGGAACAAGCTGTGTTCGATATTCATGGCTCGGCAAAAGATAAGGAAGTGATGGAAGCAGGCTGGTTTGTTCCTCATCTCCCTGATTTAAATCTGAGAAATCCCTTACTCGCGAAATACCTTATACAACAAGCTATATGGATGACGGAGGAATTCCAACTGGACGGATGGCGGGTGGACACCTATAAGTATTGTGATCCTGTTTTTTTGAACAATTTAAATGCTGCACTGGAAAAAGAATTTCCAAAGATCACTTCCTTTGGAGAAGCAGTGGTCAACACGGTTGCTGACGGTGCTTACTTCTGCAAGAATAATCTAAACGTTTCCTGGAAAAGTAATCTTACCGGAATACTTGATTTTCCTGTGTGTTATGCGATGCTGGAAGCAACAAAGAAAAACCAGGGATGGAATAATGGAGTTAACCGGCTGTACACAACACTGGCTGAAGACATGTTGTATAAAGATCCGATGAACAATTGCATTTTTCTTGACAATCATGATATGGACAGGTTTTATTCTGTTGTCGGAGAAGACTTTGCCTCTTTCAAAATTGGCTTGGGTCTCCTGTTAACGATGAGAGGTGCTCCACATCTATACTATGGTACTGAAATCCTCATGAAAAATTTCAAGAATCCTTCTGATGCGATGGTAAGGGAAGATTTTCCAGGTGGATTTACCGGAGATCCTAAAAACAAGTTTCTTCCTGCCGACAGAACGGACAGTGAAAATCTTGCATTTAATTATATTTCGAAACTCGCGAATTTCAGAAAGACTTCCTCAGCACTTGAATATGGCGCTCTCATGCAATTTATTCCTTCTCACGGAGTATATACTTATTTTAGATATGATCAGAAACAAACCATTCTCTGCACGCTAAATTCGGATACAGTATCAGTCACATTCAACTTTAATGATTTTTCTGAAAGAACCAGGGGTTTTGATATTGCAGTAGATGTCATGAACGGAAGCAGTTATCCCATTTCGGACAAAATGATTATTCCCGCTCGCTCTATTACGATACTGGAACTAAAAAGACGGTAGGCTGACAATAAGGTTGTACATTAGTAAAGATGAATGATTCCATAAAAGGATACGAGCATACTCATTTTGTAGATTCCACGAAACCTGTTTGGAATTACTCCCTTTTTTCCGATTCTGATATCAGCAATTTTCAAAATGGAACCCACTACCGCCTGTATGATATTTTCGGTTCACACGCCCGCGAGGTATTAGGAACGAAGGGATATTATTTTGCGGTGTGGGCACCTAACGCAACTGCCGTGTCGGTAATTGGTAATTTCAATCACTGGAATCCCGAAAGTCATCCATTATTTGTTCGTCTTGAAAAATCTGGTATCTGGGAAGGATTTATTCCAAATGTAAACCGGGGAGAAGTTTACAAATATCATATACGTGGTTTTAATGGTTCTGAAACTGTGAAGGGGGATCCTTTTGCACATTTCTGGGAACAAAGACCGAAAACTGCTTCTATTACCTGGGACCTGGATTATGAATGGAAAGATGAATCCTGGATGCAGACGCGTAAAAAACAGAATGCCCTTGATCAGCCATGGAGTGTATATGAAGTGCATCTTGCAAGCTGGATGCGTCCTCATCCTGATGATGAAGAAACCTACAATACTTATGATCAGATTCGTGAAAGGCTGGTTCCCTATGTAAAAGAAATGGGATTTACCCATGTAGAACTCATGCCGGTGATGGAATATCCCTATGATGGAAGTTGGGGTTATCAGGGAGTTGGATATTTCGCACCAACTTCCCGTTTTGGTGATCCGCAGTCTTTTATGGAACTGGTAAATGCATTTCATAAAGCAGGGATTGGTGTTTTGCTGGACTGGGTGCCGTCTCATTTTCCTTATGATGCACATGGGCTTTATATGTTCGACGGCGCAAATACTTATGAGTATTCCGATATGCGAAAAGGATATCATCCGGACTGGAATAGTTATATTTTTAATTATAAAAGAGGAGAGGTAAAGTCATTCTTAATTAGCAGCGGCCGTTTTTGGTGCGACCTTTTTCATGCTGATGGTATTCGCGTAGATGCAGTGAGTTCGATGTTGAAATTGAATTATTCGAGAACTACAGGACAATGGGAACCCAATGAATTTGGCGGTGATGGAAATCTGGAAGCCATTGCATTTATCAAAGATTTAAATGAAACGCTTTATCGCGATTTTCCTGATACACAAACTATTGCTGAAGAAGCAACTGACTGGCCCGGAATCAGCAGACCGACATTCGCAGGAGGTCTTGGATTTGGAATGAAATGGATGATGGGCTGGATGCATGATACACTTGATTATTTCAAGGCAGACCCCCTCATGCGTAAAGGACTTCAGGATAAATTTACATTCAGCATGATGTATTTCTATGATGAAAATTTCATGCTGCCGCTGAGTCATGACGAAGTTGTACATGGTAAATCGCCAATGTTATATAAAATGCCGGGCGATGACTGGCAGAAATTTGCGAACCTGAGGCTCATGTATACATACATGTTTACACACCCGGGGGGCAAACTTCTTTTTATGGGTAATGAATTTGGTGCAACTGATGAATGGAATCATAAAAGTGAATTGCAGTGGTATTTATTAAAATATGAGCTGCACTGGAAAATGAAAGACTGTGTACGTGATCTGAATCTTCTTCTGAAATCAGAACCCGCGCTTTATGAAAATCAATTCAATATTCATGGCTTTGAATGGATCGATCTCAATCATAGACAGGAATCAGTAATAGTATTTAGAAGAAAAGGAAAGAATCCGGAAAATGATATACTTGTCATTTTAAATATGACACCCGTTGTTCGCAATAACTGGAAAGTATATGCAAATGGGAAGCCAGTATGGAAAGAAATTTTTAACAGTGATGAAAGGAAATTTGGCGGATCGGGCGATATCTTCAATCCGGATCCCATCGTTACTCTCGTTGACAAAAATGAAGACAGGTATGAAATAAACATTCACCTACCGCCTTTAGGTGCAGTAATTCTGAAATAAAAAACTTACTCCTGAGTCAATATGTTGTTTAATTTCAACTCCCTGTTATGTTTGAATAATATGATCCATCGCTTTGAATACATTATTTAAATAACAGGTTTTCAGGATATATCTTAAACCTGATAAATATTCGAATACTTTCTAAGGATATTCAGTATTCCTTATAAACATGCATGTCAACATTTAACGGTTAAAGGTCTTATAGATTAGTCATTTAAGTTCTTATCTTCCATTGGGATACCAAAACTGAAGCCATGTCAAAAGACCATTCAAAAAAAACCGAAAAGCAAGATCACACCATTGTTTTCAAAAAGTCTTCAAAAAGTCTTTCATCGCTGGTATTCGAACTTATAAAGCCATATAAGAAATGGCTTGTTGTTATCTTCCTCGCGATGTTATTGGAAACCGGGATGAGTCTGCTGGGGCCCTGGCCTTTAAAAATAATAATCGACAATGTTGTTGGTCACCATGCATTGCCCGGATGGTTGTCGTGGATAAATGATTTAACAGCCGGTGACAGCAAAATGGCTATTGCGGGTGCTGCGGCTATTGGTTTGATCCTGATCGCATTGATTGGTGGAATCGCCGGTTACATAGACAATTATTTTACGGAAAGTGTAGCTCAATACGTTGCAAATGATTTAAGACAAAAGGTATATCATCATCTGCAGCGACTTTCACTTTCGTATTACGATTCACATCAGATTGGAAACATATTGAGTACGATTACCTCTGATGTGTCGACTATTCAAAGCTTTGCTTCGTCTGCACTCCTGAGCATTCTAATTGATGCACTCACCATTCTGGGAATGTTAGGCCTCATGTTTTATATGAACTGGGATTTCGCCTTAGTTGCCGTTGCCGTCACTCCGTTGTTGCTTTTATTTGTTGCCCGATTTAAAACAGCCGTTAAAAAAGCAACTCATGCAGTCAGAACACAACAGTCAACTATGGTTTCAGTACTGCAACAGGGGTTGGAATCTGTCCGGGCCATAAAAGCCTTCGACAGACAGGATCTAGAAGAGTCACATCTGCAGGAGGTAAGTATGAGTACGGTAAATGCTTCTTTAAAAGCAAGAAAAGTCAAATCATTACTTTCTCCGGTTGTGGCACTTATCGTATCCGCATGCACTGCCTTTGTTCTCTGGCGCGGAGCTCATCTGGTTCTAATCCAGGCGATGACACTTGGAGGATTAACGGTGTTCCTGTCCTATCTCGGAAAATTTTTTAAACCAGTACAGGATCTGGCCAAGATGACAACGTCCATTGCACAGGCTTCCGTTGCATTGGAACGAATACAGGCTATTCTTGATACGGACACGGTAATACCACAGAAACCTAATGCAAAGGAACCTACGAACGTGAAAGGCCATATCGATTTCGAACATGTAGCTTTTTCATACGGTCCGGAATCACCTGTTTTACTCGACGTTAATTTCTCCATTAAAGGTGGACAAAGAATTGGTATTTGCGGACCGACAGGTGGCGGAAAATCGACTGTAGTCAGTCTGATCCCACGCTTTTACGACCCGACAAAAGGAAGGGTTCTTATAGACGGAGTGGACATCACAGATTTTCAATTACATGGCGACAAAGGATTACG
>DATHPV010000067.1:0-3273 GCA_035483495.1 Puia sp. | reverse complement strand
TCCAAAAACACGTCTGGCCATAATAAAACAACTGTTAAATATTAAGACACTGCGGTTGTTGAATGGGGTCCCATTTATCGTTTATTTGCGGGCAGCTGTTTTCCGATCGTTCGAATGTAAAACAAAATGAGTAAAAATGCGAAAACGATTCAGCCTATTTTCGATTGATTGTGCCCGTTAACATCTGCTGAACATTTCACAATTTTCATACCATGAAAATTTTCGAATTTCTAGGCAGAGTTTCTGGCGGCGTTTATAATACCAAAAGAACAGCGAATGATCAGTTTTTCATAAGTTTTCTTCATATCAGAACCTGCAGTTTCTGCCTCCCTGAACTTGATAATGGCATATTGCTGAATGGTACTGAGTGGAAGAACGATCCTTTCTCTCATCTGAATGGAGAGTTGTTCTATTGGGTAATCCGACATAAGTTCTTGTTTGCCAGATAGTTTGAAGATGTATTTTTTGGTAAGTTCAAACTCGTTAAATATTAGCATCCAGATCTTGCCGTATTTCGCATGTTTGGAAAAAGCTTCTGTGAGAGGAAAAAAGCATTTTTTCATTGCCATTTCACTATTGTCCAGCAACGTTTTGAAATAGGGTGAATTGCCATATAAATCTTTTACCTGTTTCCATTTTCCTTTTTTTTCCATTTCCTGAAGTGCCGCGCCAACCCCATAATAACCGGTTACGTTTTGTTTCAACTGGCTGAATGCGCCAACAAATGGTATAGCCCGAAGGTCTTTGAGTTCCAGTTTTCCTGTATTCTTTCTTTTGGTGGGTCTGCTGCCAATATTTGTTTCACCATAAAACTGAAGCGGACTTACTTCACTCAGATATTCAGCAAAATATTCATGGTTCCTTAGTCCGGCATACGCTGTATAACTTATTTCCGCCATTTCCGACAAAAGTTCTTCTTCTTCCTCCGACAGGGTTACTTTTCTGGTTGAAAATAAATCGTTTGCGATCCCGGCATGCACGAGCTGTTCAATATTGAATTGTGCAGAGTCAACCGTTCCAAAATTTGAACTAACAGTCTGACCCTGTATCGTAAGCTGAATTTCTTTGTTGGCTATGTTTTTACCAAGGGAAGAATAAAATTTATGTGTTTTTCCACCTCCGCGGGCCGGAGGTCCTCCACGCCCGTCGAAAAAAACTACCCGGACTCCATATTCCTCCGAGATCCTGGTAAGCTCTTCCTTGGCCTTATAAATGCTCCAGTTAGCCATCAGGTAACCCCCGTCTTTTGTTCCATCGGAAAAACCGACCATAATTGTTTGAGTTTCATTTCTCCTCTTCAGATGTGCGCGGTATTCCGGATTAGTGTAAAGCGTTTCCATTATACCGGCTGCATGATGAAGATCGTCGACGGTTTCAAAAAGAGGTACGATATCAAGATTAATCTGATCTTTTTTAAGTCCCCCCAATAAAAATAATCCATACACTTCCATCACATTACTGGCCTTGTTGCACTGGCTGATGATGTACCGGTTACATCCGGACTCGCCATTTTTTTCCTGAATCGTTTTTACTGCACGGACCGATGCAAGCGTGTCGTTTGTGAGCTCATCCGAAAAAGCTGTCTTCGAAACTGCTTTCAAATGAGTGAGTATTTTTATTTTTTCCTTTTCACCAAGCGTTTCGTATTCTTCCGGAAATATTTCTTCTCTGTCATTAATTACTTTAAGGACTTTTTCATGCGCTGAACTTTCCTGTCGCAGATCCAGTGTAGCGAAATGAAGACCGAATATGCGCAGCTTGCTGATGAAATTATCCACCATCGTCAGAAACAGTCCATTGTTCTGAAAGATCAGCACTTCCCGGATCTTGAGCATGGAAACTAGCATGTCTCTATGATCGAATGGTTTGGACGGATCCGGCGTGAATAGTTCCTGGTATAATCTTTCTTCCCAATTAGCAATAATCAGATCCACTTCTTTGAATGTCAGCCGGCGCTTGAGTCGCCTTACGTCGAAATAATAACATCTCAATATGGCGGTACGCAGAGCATCGGCAACCCTGATGGTGGTTTCTGTTTTTACAAAAGGATTACCGTCGCGGTCTCCACCCGGCCAGAACCCCATCTGGATCACCGGATTTTTATCACTTACTGCATCCGGAAACTGGGTTTTGAGTGATGACAAAATTTTTCCCGCAGCATGATAAAAAACATTCTCCAGATACCAGATCAGGCTGATCGCTTCATCATAAGGAGTAGGTTTTATCTTTTTAAAGAATGGCGTTTTACCCAGCTGCTGCATGAACGTGTTGATCTCAGCAGCATTGTTCTGAATTACCGCCCGTGAAAGATCGTTTATGATACCTAACACCGGACCCGGATAAAACTGCGTCGGATGGGCCGTGAGCACAAGCCTGACATCATAGTCGGTCAGTTTTTCTTTCAGTTCTTTTTCCTTGTCATACTGAATGATTTCAGAAGATAGATGTTTAAGTGTACCAGGCCCTCCCATATCATTTACGTTAGTGAAAGCAGCGTCTTCCAGGGCATCAAAAAGTACAACCTGTCTTTCCACGTATTGCACAAACCGAAAAAGGATATCCGATTTTTCACGGTCGGTGCCATCAGGATAATGTTTGCTGAAGAATTCTTCAAGAATCTGAACAGGACTCTGTTTTTTGTGATATCCTTCTTCGCAATAGGTGAGGAGAATAGATAAAAAAATACCCGTTTTTTCTATCCTGTGAAATGGAAGGGAAGTAAATAAACTGTTGTAAAGCTGGAACTTAATACCCACCAGGTTTTTAAACTCCTGCAATCCCGAGGATTGGTTATTCATAAGCGAATTTAAAATTCATTCAACAAATCGAGCAATATATAAGCGAAAAATGAAAACTAATGGGAAAATTCATTCGATATAGTATAAATTATCGTGATTTGTTTCGATTTCATTAATATAATTCGTTAGCTTTGTCGCTCTTTGGAAATGAACTATCCGGTTATCCATATCAACAATATCTCTTTTCATACCCGCACAACCGGTGTCACTATTTCTATTATCATTACGACCCTTTAGGGGTTGTACCATTTCATATCAATTCAGGGCTCAGGCTGTATTCGAAACAGTTTTTACTATCAATTTTCTTTTTTTTAATTTTTTCATATGCAGGTTTTAAAATTTGGAGGCTCTTCGGTTGCCAACGCAGTTAACATTAGTAAGTGCACGGCTATCATCAAACAGGCAATTGATCAGGATAAAACGATTGTGGTTGTTTCGGCTCTTGGGGGTATTACTGATACATTATTGCATTGCG
>DATHPV010000066.1:0-5461 GCA_035483495.1 Puia sp. | reverse complement strand
ATAGTTATGCCGTTTTATTTTATCAGAACACCAATGATCCGAGGCAATATTCTTTTTATGCTCTTAACCAGGCGACTCCGCCGGTTATACAAGGCAGGAAAATTGGAAGTACTTCAGGCGTGGAATCAAACAGTGTAATTTCTGCTGTAAATGGTCCCGGAACAGCCGGCAGTCCTTCACAAAGTGCTGTTATTATTGGAGCATTTGAAAGTTTGTTTTTGCAGGCAGAAGCAGCTGAAAGAGGATATATAACAGGAAATGATGCTGCTTTATACAAGTCCGCTGTTGAAGCGTCATTCGAGCTGTTGGGCACTACAAGTAATCCTGACAGTGCAGCCGACGCTTTGATTGCTCAGGCTAATCCTCTTACAAATTATGTTACCTCGACAAATAAATTAAAAACACTGATTACCCAAAAATGGGCGGCATGTAATGCAATCGATCCTCTGGAATCATTTAGCGACTGGAGAAGATTGGGTATTCCAACTGATCTCCCGGTTTCCGATTATCCGGGTAATGTTGCACCGCATGTTCCATATCGTTTTTTATATCCTACCAGTGAGGACAGCTATAATGCTGCGCAGGTTGGGAAAGAAGGAAATATAGATGTTTTTACTTCTAAAATATTCTGGCAGCCTTAAGGTTAAATCTAAAATTTTAAGAAATGAAAAAAATAGTTATATATCTTTTAATGTCGTCGGCAATTTTCATTACAGGTTGCCTGAAGGATACACCGAATGTAGACTTTAGCAAAAGCGGTGTTATTGCCGAACTCTCGCATGCCAGCATAACACCGAATGGTGCGCCGAGCTCGGGATTGACTTATTTCGGTGCAGCCACCCTGCCCCTTTTTACGTCGGATGCCCCTGATACAATTACCTTTGATGTGAATATCGCGTCAGATTACCCACCAACTTCTGATGTATCAGTAACTGTGGGAGTTGATGATGCGAAACGTGTGGCTTATAATGGTATGGGCGGTGTGCAGTTCGACGCACAGCCGGATTCGACTTATTCGCTTCCTGTTACAACCATGACCATTAAAGCCGGATTCAGGCTTGCGACATTTATGGTAATTTATTATCCCGCGAAAATAGATCCAACACAAACCTATATGCTGCCTATTTCGGTGACAGATGCCTCCGGAATTCCGATTAGCGGTAATCTGGCTACGATCTATTTCCATATAGTCGGTAATTTGCTGGCAGGCACCTATCATCAGGAATGGATAAGATATAATTCGCCGGGTATGACGGGAACACCGGCTTTTGATGAAGATGTATCTCCTGGTATATTTATACCTGTAAGTCCTACTGAGATCCAGGTTCAAAGTGGTACAGGAACCTATTATTTTTTAAGTTTCGTAAATAATAATCCTCCAGGCGGTAACGACTTAAGCCTGTTAACTGACTTCACTGTCGCTGTTAGTGCAGCTGATTTTACATACAACCAGGTAACCCTTGCATCAGGTCCTACAGTTGTTCTAGCCGACCCTGTTCATCACACATTCACACTTAATTTTGGATATCTTAATAGTTCCGGAGCGGCCCGAAATATTACTGACAAATTCACGCCATAAGACTTTTATAAACATTTTTGAATTTCAAAGTCGCTCCCACTTTTAGGGAGCGACTTTTTTATGCAGGAGTTTTATTTATTATATCAACATTTATCCGAATAAATTTCAACTTGTTTTTAATAAATTTATAAATTAAAAAGGCAGTATGAAAAAGCAATTCCTCTTAATCGTTTTTATTTCAGCAGGGTTTCTTCGTTGTATTGCCCAGTCTGATCCGGATAATCAGTTCAAAGATGTGACGCTTGAAAATGCATTAAAGGAAGTGAGTGTAAAAGCGGCAAATGGCAGTAATAGCACAGGAACCATGGTAGCTTTTACCTTCAAGGATGAAACAAGGGGAACCCGCTACTTGTTTCCTGGTTGGGTAAAGGGGAGCGTGATAGACAGTGGCAGTCGTCTTTACAATAATCCTACATTCCTTTTCAATTTTGATAAAATAAATCACGGTCTGTTATTGACTGTAGACAAAAAAGACATAAGTGAAATTGAGAAGGCGGACATTAAATCTTTTACTTTAATTAATAATCAGGGAGTGTCTTTAGTTTTTGTAAGAATTCCTTTGATTAATCCTGAAGTTTTCTTTCAGCCGCTTGGTGAAAGTACCGGAGATTATGCTGCATATAAACTGACCGTCACAAAATTTGTAAAAGCAAATTTCAAATCAGATGGTATGGTTGAAACAGGAAAGAATTATGATGAATACGTTGATAATACTGAATATTATATCGTCTATAATGGCGGTAAAGAATTTAAGAAAGTAGAACTCACCCGCAAGTCACTTAAAAAAGCATTCGCAGATAATCCCAAAGCGACTGCCTATTTCACCCAGTACAAATCAGATGATGTAGATGAAAACTATCTCAATTATCTGATGAGGGCCCTGAATCAAAAATGAGATAAGAATCATTCCTTCGAGTGTTACCGTAGTTCCCGGGTTACATCCATATTGCCGGGGTGTTGTCGAAAATCAGAGTGCATAATAGGACTGTGATTTTCGTCCCAAATTTGCAGGTAATGGCAATGATAAATCGGCTGGAATATAATGTCTAAATGCATATCAAGATCAACCTGCAATATATTGAATATGTAAATTTTTGTTAATTAACACATTACAGATATACAAAATAAAATCCCCCTTTCTCTGTTGCAGCGAATCCAATTTTTATGTTGTCCTAGTTATGAAAACGCTATTTAACGTTTTTTTTATTCGACAGAATTTCGTGATTTACAGGCTCTAAATTCAAAATTCACTTCACATGGGAAAATTTCTATCACTGTTAGCAGTGCTTGTGCTATGCGGCACATTAGCATTTTCGCAAAGTAAGGTTGTTACCGGTAAGATTGTAGATGAACAAAACCAGCCGGTACCGTATGCCACGGTACGGGTCAAGGGAGCTCAAACAGGTGTGAGCGCAAACGCAGAAGGAGCTTTTTCGATTAAAGCGAACTCATCTCAGACTTTGATTGTGTCGGGAGTTGGGATTGCAACAAAGGAAATTGTTGTAACTGATGAAGCTAACCTAGTTGTTTCAGTGACGCGGACATCCCAACTCAATGAGGTGGTTGTCACGGCATTAGGTCAAACGAGAAGCAAGAATTCAACGCCCTATGCCACGCAACAGATCTCGGGAGCCGATCTTACCAAAGGGGTTACAACAAATGCTGTTAACGGTCTTTCCGGAAAAATAGCAGGTCTTCAAATTACTGCCAGTAATGCGATGGGAGGATCTACCAACGCAGTGTTGCGTGGATTCAAATCGCTTACGCAGAGTAACCAGGCATTATTTGTAGTGGACGGCGTTCCTTATGATAATACCATTACCACAGGTGGTGGTTACGACTTTGGATCAGCTGCCGCAGATATCAACCCGGATGATATTGCCTCGATAAATGTGCTGAAAGGTGCCGCAGCCTCCGCGCTTTATGGATCCAGGGGATCAAACGGAGTCATCCTGATTACGACCAAAAAAGGATCCAACAGGAAAGGTGTTGGTGTCACGGCTTCTTTCGGAATAAGTGCAGGAAGTCCCGACAAAAGTACTTTACCAACTTACCAAACAACATATGGTGAAGGTTATGTTGCTACTTCTCCCGGAAATTTTTATTCCCAAACTGTACCCTGGCTTAATAATGGAGGTACGCCGATAACAATCGTTCCAACTGACGGTGATGCAGCAACGGGCGCCATATATGATGGCAGCCAGGTATATAACTGGGATGCTTTCGCACCGACGGATCCTAATTTTCATAAATCGACAGCATGGGAGCCCGCACCAAATCATAATCCGACCGATTATTTTGTAACGCCAATTACAACAACCGAAGCAGTTCTTGTACAGGGTGGGGGAGATAAGGGTACTTTCAAGTTCGGTTATACAAGAGATGATGAAGCAGGGTACATCCCAAATTCAACCATCAAGAAGAATTTATTCGATATAGACGCGACTTATAAAATAGCTCCAAATATTACACTTGAAGGTGGATTGCTTTACGTAAATGAAAACGCCACCAACAGGTATTTATATCAATATACTGCTTCGACAAATCCGATGACGGATTTTCGCCAGTGGTGGCCAACAAATGTGAATATCAAAGCCCAGAAAGCAGATTATTTTAATTCGCAACTCAGTAACAATACCTGGAACTGGGGAAATACGGGGGCCTACCAGAATAATACATTGGGCAGTATTGGATTACCTGCTTTCCATGACAATCTTTACTGGTTCTCTTATCAGAATCCTGAACAGGACTCACGCAACCGCTATACAAGCCGTGTTCGCCTGAACTGGGATTTTACTGATTATTTGAGTCTCTCAGGAATGATTTCAAATGATTATTATAATCAGAATATTCAGCAAAGAGCAAATATTGGAAGTGTAGAAACACCCTTTTATAGCACTCAGAATACTACTTACAGCGAAACAAACTACAACGCGATCCTGAATTTTCACAAGAGTTTTGGACAGGATTTTAATGTAAGGGCGTTGATCGGAGGAAATGTACAAAGGGATGACATTCCTTCTATTTTTTCTTCAACTAACGGAGGACTGGTAGTCCCGAGTTTCTGGTCAGTTTCCAACTCAGTTAATACGCCAAATCCACCATCTGAAACAGAATACAGAAAAGAAATAAACAGCGTATTTGCTCAAGCCACTATTACATGGAAAGAAATGATTACCCTGGATGGAACATTACGCAGGGACCAGTCTTCCACGCTGCCTACTGCTAACAACTCCTATTATTATCCTTCCATATCCGGAAACTTCGTTTTTTCGAAATTGTTAAACAATGTAGACTGGTTATCTAACGGTAAATTTTGGGCCAACTACGCACAGGTTGGAGGCGATGCGCCTTACTATAGCACCATCAACACCTTCCAGTTGAATACACCGATCAGCGGGCAGGCAGTTATGGCGAATACCTCACCAGTCAACACCACCACGATTACGAATAACAATCAAAACCTGGTTCCTGAACAGAATAAAACTTATGAATTCGGTCTGGATATGAGTTTTCTGAACAATCGCTTGGGTTTCAATGTCACCTACTATCACGCAACATCAAGTAATGAGATTTTGCCGATCAATATCTCAACGGCTACGGGTTTTAATAAATTCAGTGTGAATGGTGGTTCAATTGAAAATAAGGGAATAGAACTGACTATGAACCTGGTACCTATCAAAACCAGGAATTTCATCTGGGATATGAATATAAACTGGAGTAAAAACCAGAACACCGTACTTTCTCTTTATGGAGGTCAGCCTTCTTATGCAATCGCCAATTTGCAAAATGGCATTCAGCTTGTGGCAGAAGTTGGAAAATCGTACGGCATTATCAGAGGTACAGATTATAAATATCTGAACGGCCAAAGAGTGATTGACG
>DATHPV010000065.1:0-6458 GCA_035483495.1 Puia sp. | reverse complement strand
TACTTGAAAAATATTTCACGCCGGTTTATCCGTAACACTTGAATTATCTACCGGGGGAACGAGTGGTAAAATTGTGAAATCGATCTTGTACAAATCTTCCAATGATACTGATTTAAATGTATTCAGGTATTCTTTCACCAGCGCATGAAACAACGATTTGTGTTGGGGCAACTTTAATCGTATCCTGGCCGCCAGCTTAGCTTCCTCCGTTTTATAAATGAATTTGGCATACAGATTGGCCATCCTCAATCGCTCATTGGATTCAATCTGTTTTTCACTCAGCACCCGGTTGCTCATATCCGGGATTTTCGAAACGACCGTTTTGTCATAGTAACGCTTGAATACGAGTTCTTTTCCGATGGTCCCGGACGCGTTCTGAACAAAAGAATTGCCTTTGACGATGGCCATATTTCTTATTTATATTCGAAAGTACTTCATATTTTCCGATAATTATGGGTTAATTCTGGGTATATCTTCCGTGATGTAACGGAGAATATACGGAAGATACACGGAGGATATACGGATAATTTGAAAATCTTCTTAAAGAATCCGCAATAGGGCGTTAATTCGGTTTGAATCTAACTGCGCTAAAACCGTGAAGAATAAATAAGTCGGGTGAAGTTTACTGGTGCCGCCATTTTTTCCAGGCGCCTGTAGACCATAATGCGAGATATATAAGAACGATTTGAAAAGGCAATCTTAACCAGCGTTTCAAATTTGTGTTCAACCCAAATGAATCCCGGTGATCGACCAGTTGTGCAATATTGCCGGGAAATACCAGCACAAAAAAAACAGCAACGATCCATCCCATGGCTATGCGTTTGCTCGCCCAGAAACTCAGTGCAGTTCCCAACAGGATTTCTACAATACCTGATAGGACAACAACGAGGTCCGGATTCATCGGCAACCAGTCAGGAACCTGCGCCTGAAATGCCTGTCTGGAAAATGTCAAATGACCAATTCCGGCTAATATCAAAAACAAACCAAGCAGGATTCGCACAGTAGTATGACCCTTACTTATTTTAATGGTATCGTTTTGCATTATTCAAATGTCGTTTTCTTTTTTTCACTTAAAGGAATAAATATTGACGAGTTATCTGATTGTTAAGCTGAATAAACAGTATTATTTCCATTAAACCCCGGCGGTCAAAATGACTCTAATTTGTAAACGTACTATCATGAAAACGATCTTTAAACTAATCCTGATTTTCGCGGTACTCGCAGTAACATTTAGTTCCTGTGTGGTTCGTGAAAGAGTATACGGCCCGCGTTATGCACCGGCTCATTATTCAGCGGTTTATTATCATTAATTCTCTTACGGCAGTGGTTTAATAGATGTCGCTTTGATAAAGTCAAAGCACTAGCAGTGCGAAGACCCTTTCCAGGGTCTTCTTTTTTTGCCAATATCTGATGAACAACCGGTCATAAGGGATTTTACTTAGTAACTCCACGTTTATTGAGTTCACAAAAAATTCATGTAAGAAAAAATCTTGGATTATCGTATCATCTATCTTTGTACTCGTAAGACAACGACTGATTAAACCTTTTCAACTATGAACTTTCTGAAAAAACCATTATTTCAGTTTGTGATGATCGCTATTCTGATTATTGCAGCACACGGACTTGGGAGGCGAAGTGCAAAAACTTCACAGGTGCATAATTTCAAACACACTATTTCAGTAAAAGAGTAATCAGATACTTTCAAATTCACCCGGCTCCGTCAAATAGTTTTTTATTTTCTTCTTATTTTTCAACCATGGTTGTTTGGCAACTTCAGGCGTACAGGGTCCGTATGTGAAAACCTTAATTTTTCTGTTTTCTGATTCCTTTTTTAATCTTTGAAGTACTTCATCTAATATTTTTCCTTCAAATGGAGTATACATAAAAAACACGGTACCCGAAGAGTAGTCAGCATAACGGGCATCCTCATTTGTAAAGTCTACATCTGGCAGATTTAAAACCTCTGCTTTGGATCTTGCATATCCGCAAAACGCCGGTTCATATTCCACACCTATGGATTTTATGCCAGTTAACAGATTCACCAGAATGACTGCCTGACCTAAACCTGAACCCAGATCGAAAAACACGTCCTGTGGTTTAAACGCGGATTTTTTTATAAGATCAAAAATAATTCTGGAAGGCGTTTTTTGATAGAAAACCATTTCTGGTTCACGCTCCCTGGTTTCAGGAGGCGGTTTTTGATCTGATAAAAGGCCGTTTAGAAATATATCGAGACTGTCATAACCTTCTTCGGTTGATTCCGCTCCAAAATCATGGTCCAGATATTCGTTTATAAGTGTTAGAAAATATTGTCCTCTGATTTTCTCTTTTGAAATTTTCACTCGAAGAAAATAAAACATCTCCAGGTTTATTTCCCCGAGGTCCTTCCTGATTTGCAGTGCGTATTTTTTTAAATCGTCCAATGCATCAGACCCCTGGTTTTTTTCCAATAGTGCGTTGATCCGGTCTATCACATGAAATTCGATAAAATCAATAGCCTCTGATCTCGCATTGAAGTTTTTTGCAGAATGCAGCAGGTTATTATTTCCAATACTTTTTATATCGGAAAGAATTTCGTTGAGTAAGATATTTTCAGATTGCGTTAACATTCGCAATTTTACAGCCGCTATTATTCGCGGAAGATAAACATTTCATAACAGGAACGGCCATTAAAAATCATATGTAACACCCGCCTGAAAATAAAAACTATTTGAAATTTCTTCTTTTTTAAATGTCGTTTTGATCACCTGCCCCTGGTATGACGTAGTGATTACCGTTTCAGCAGCATGCACGGGTATGGCATAATTGGGGGTAATATTAAACGTGAATCGTTTAAATGAATAGCTGATGGGAATGGCCATCTCGTAGTCAAGTATAATAAATTTATCGGCATTTAATACATCGCCATAAACCGTGACTTCCTCGTAAACCGGCGGTTCTTTTTTTTGATGAATTTTATATTTCCTGTTTTTATAATAAGAATCCAGAAAGTTCTGGGTGCCTGCATTTATATTAAAAGTAGGTGTGATGCTTAGTTTATTTTTCAACATGTCAAATTCGTGCTGAAGACTGAATGTTGCGGCATAGTCCTTGCCACCCCCAAATCCCCATGTGAGGTAAAGACTGGGTTCAATAAAATTGAAATCATAGCTGTTGTCGATTTCAATACTACCTCTTTGTTCAGCGGTTGTGTTTCCACTTTGATTATTATATATAAATCCCGACACAGTTATGGAAGATGAGTAGTTGCCATTACCCGGACTGAAATTATATACACCATCAAATATGTATTGATTGGTTTGTGGCGAAGGATCGTGTAGATCATATCCTACGCTGGCGTCGAATTGTAATCCGTTTTTGAATATATAGCTGATACGTGGAGTTATCAGAGGGATCACAGTTGTATTCTTTCGGCCATTATATACATCGTCAGACTGGTAGCTAAGATTCAATTCAAGATGCGAGTGGGTAGGAGCAGGTGCTGAGGTATGAACCGTGCGGGAAATCCTTTGCATTATTCCTTTCTTGAAAATAGCTGTATCGGCCAGGAACGTTTTTGTATTTAAAACCTGAAGACTCAGGGAGTCATTTAATTCCGCCTCATTATCCTGCGCATGCGATGATATCGCAAAACACGAAAACAGTAAAAGAATAAAAAGGCGCATTTGAAATATTTTAAAAAAATAAAGGGATGAAGCTGATGGTTTTCGTAGTCACCCGATAGCCAGCCAGCCGCATCCCTGATCCATCCATCATTTATTTAGACTGTCCTCCAAACAGGTCATAAGTTGGCCAGCTGGAAATATTGGGAAGTGCGTTCCAGAATATGTTATCCATGTTGGCTGAATAATTAGGATCGGAAACGTCGGTATTCGTTAGAATTACATAATTAAAGTTTCCGTTTTGTGTGGTAATGGCCTGTGAAGTACCAGTGCCTGGAAAATTACCATGATGAAACCAGTTGTACATATTGATTTCCCAGCCACATGCATATTTCGGATTTGCAGCAGAACCTGTCGACATCACCGTTAAAGCGTTTGGCGAAAGAATTGTTAGTGCAGACAAGCCATCCACATGTACAAGGAATCTTGCGAGGTCTGTGGCAGTTGCGATCCATCCTTCTGAAGCATCCGTTCTGGCGAGGTTGAAACCGTATGCTCGGTTCTGTGCATCATAATATTTCACTTCATTGGTTACCCGATCAGCCAATGTATTACCGGCGATCTGCATGTCGGTGATACCACTGGGTTGCAATATGAGAGATTGTGCGGCCTGGGGATATGTCATACCAGTTATTTTTTCAATCACACGTCCCAGTATTCAATATCCAAAATGAGAATAATAATAAGAACTGGGAGTTCCCGGTGCAGTAATTAAAGGCACATTATCCAATCCCCAGCTTACAATTTGCTGTACACTCATGGAAGGATTTTGTCCTAATGGATCAGTATTGTCGTCGGGCCAGCCACCTTCTGTATGATGTAATAAATCACTTACTGTAATACCCGTAATACCCGATCCGTAAGGAAGTGTACCATATTCAGTTCCCAGAATTGCACCAGGACCGAAAACTTTATCGGTCATATTGATCTTCCCCTGATCCATCAGTTTCATGATTACTGCTGATGTGATTTGTTTTGAAAGACTCGAGATACGATACAGATTATTCGTGGTTGCAGCCTGATTGTCTTCCACGTCAGACTGACCGTAAGCTTTCACATAAACGAGTTTGTCATTCAATGTAATGGCAAGTGAAAGTCCCGGTACACTATACTGCTTCATAAAAGCTGATACACTTTGATCAAGAGCCGATATATCTGTCGTGAGCGTTACAGTATAAGTCTGCGTAACTCCGCTGGCAGCAACTACATCATAAGACACGGGTCCTGAAAAATTGCCGGGTGTAACCCCGCTTACCTGTGCGACGCCGTTTACCCTTACAATGGCGCTGTCGGATAATGTAAAAGTCGGGATCAGTGCATTTGGATTTGTCCCTGCGGGCAGGAAGATGGAAATGTTTGTCCCATTAATAGCGGCCGTTGAACTCACAGGAATCGGATTGTTTGCCTGATTAAAGGAAAAACCTGTAATGGAGGAGGCAGAATTGTTCGGTGAATTTGATTTTGAACAGGAGAAAACCAACACAACTAATGACAGCAGTGTTATATTTCTCAGCGTGGTGGGGATGAACCCTGATTTCTTGTACATAAAATAGATTTAATAGTTTTTTGATGGCGCAAAACTATTAATCCATTGAGGCTGAGGTTATCCCGTATGTTGCAAATGCTGTAATTATTGTTTCAGGATGAAACTTTATCACAGCAACCGACTGAAAAATTCATTTATTGGTGAGATCGTATTCTTTATCCAGGAAATTTATGAGAGAATCTCCCAGTTTTTTTAAATCACCGATTTGTGCCCGGTAGCTGCCCGCAATACCTTTGGTTATTTCAATAGTTGATTTAAATCTGTCCAGTGCTTCGGGGTTCGTCGTTACAATTCTGAGCTTCCCGAAAACGAAGTCTGGCGAAATGGCGTTTCCACTTGCATCCAGTTTGGTATGGTATGAATCGAATGTATATAAGTCGGGAAAGATGGCCAGGCATTTATGGAAATATTCCACATAATAACTTCTTTGGGCATCCACAACCTTAACCCTGCTATAATATTCAGTAATCCTATCAGAAACCGTCTTCTTATTAAACAGGCGCATATTTCCTGAGCTTACCAATTGGGTAATGGTCCTGTCGGAAAAACCCACCTGATGTTGATTCATAATACTGCTGCGAATATGATAACATTCAAAAACATCGCTATCGCGCTTATTTACGTCAGGCCTGAGTAAAGTTTCCAGGGTGTCCATCTGAAACATCTGGACAAGAAGATCGACCCTCTTTTCATTTACCTGCGCAGTGTCAGTTTTCAGATCCTGGATCATGGATTCGATATATTCCCTTTCTTTATTCCGGTCACTGATTCCTTCACGCACATTTTCTGCTATAAAACCCATAGTCACAGCAAGAAAAATCATGAGAAATTCCAGGAAATATTCCTTGAAACGCTTCTTTTTATGCTCCAGATCAGGATGATGATGAACTTCCATGAACACGTTTTTCGGCCATAAATATAAACAGCTGTTTGATCAAAAATCCTGATTTGCATATTTTTATGTTATATCCTTCCAATTAATCGTTAAGCGTTAGGCCTGCCTGCCGGCGGGCAGGCTTTAAATGTTGAGCTTTAGAATATCTTCGCAATCAACAATTAAAAATGAGCCTGCTTAAAGATCTTTACTCCCCCCGTTTTTACAATAGTCTTTCAGATTCCCTGAAAGAAGTGCTCCCTTCTTTCCAGAAACAACTATTTCTGAAAGAAATATTTACGGATGAATTCGCGGCAAAAGAGTTAAAGGCAAGAATGCGGCATACCAGCGTAGTACTTCATCAGTTTATGCCGTC